>DATMSO010000032.1:0-7342 GCA_035565335.1 Methylovorus sp. | reverse complement strand
CAACAGACCAGTTTTTTCAATCATGCGCTTGAAGCGGCGGAGAGCCACGTCAAACGGCTCGTTTTCTTTAACACGTACGCTGGACATTAGATCACTTTCCTTGAGAAAGGGCGAAAAAGTCTGCTATTCTAGCGGCACATTCCGGTTTTATCAATCGTTAAATTGTATTTTTGCCTCTATTTCAGCCCCTTATACCTTCGCACTGCAAGCTCATCCACATGATTATCCTCGGCATCGAATCTTCCTGCGACGAAACTGGTATTGCCCTGTATGACCAAGAGCGGGGCCTGCTCGCCCATGCGCTTCACTCCCAGATCGACATGCATGCTGAGTACGGCGGCGTGGTACCTGAACTGGCATCGCGCGACCATGTGCGCCGCACCTTGCCCTTGATCCAGCGCGTGCTGGATGAAGCCAAGCTGAAGCTTACTGATATTGGAGGCATTGCCTACACCCTGGGCCCAGGCCTGGCTGGCGCATTACTGGTCGGCACCAGCATCGCCGAATCACTGGCGTTTACATTGAATATACCCACCGTAGGCGTACACCATCTTGAGGGACATTTGCTCGCCCCCTTGCTGGAAGCCAACCCACCGGCTTTCCCGTTTGTGGCCCTGCTTGTTTCCGGCGGGCACACCCAACTGATGCGCGTCGGTGGCATCGGCGATTACACCCTGCTGGGCGATACGCTGGATGATGCCGCAGGCGAGGCGTTCGACAAGACAGCCAAGCTGCTCGGCCTGAGTTACCCCGGCGGGCCTGCAGTCTCGCGCCTGGCAGACCGCGGTACGCCAGGGCGCTTCAAGTTGCCCCGCCCCATGCTTAACACTGGCGATCTCAACTTCAGCTTCAGCGGACTAAAAACGGCGGTATTAACCCTGGTGAATGACCACAGCGATGACAACGGCGTATTGGATGAACAAACCAAGGCGGACATTGCACTGGAGTTCCAGGAAGCCGTGACCGAAGTATTAACCGCCAAATGCATGGCGGCCTTGCGCGATACGGGCCTGGATCAGCTGGTGGTTTCTGGCGGGGTTGGTGCCAACCGGCAGTTGCGCGAAAAACTCAATCGCGCCACCAAGCGCCGCTTATGCCATGTGCATTATCCGCGTCTGGAATTCTGTACCGATAACGGCGCCATGATTGCCTTCGCCGGCGCCATGCGCATGCAGCAACAGACTGAAGGCGACCACAGTTTTAGCGTGCGCCCGCGCTGGGATCTCGCCAGTCTGCAACGCCCGCAAGCTTAAGCTTATTTTTTGCCGAAGCCCGCTTCGGTACCGGCCAGCAATTTACTGATATTGCTGCGATGCCGCCAGATCAGCAGCAGCGCCAGCACCAGGGCTGTCCAGACATAACTTTCACTTGCCAATAGATACCAGGCATACAACGGCGCCATGGAAGCGGCGATCAGCGCGGCCAGTGAAGAATAGCGCCAGATGGCGAATACCAACGCCCATGTCAGTAGTACGGCCAACCCCAGCCAGCCAGAAAATGCCAATAGCACCCCGAGGGCTGTCGCTACACCCTTGCCGCCCTTGAAGCCATAGTAAATCGGATATAAATGCCCAATAAACACGGCCAGCGCGACCAGACAAACCATATCGGGCCCCAAGCCCCATTGCTGGGCTACAAATACCGCCAGCCAGCCTTTGGCAGCATCGCCCAGCAGTGTCAGCAGTGCCGCCAGCTTTTTGCCGCTGCGTAACACATTGGTCGCGCCCGGATTACCGGACCCTACCGTGCGAGGGTCGGGTAAACCAAAGAGCTTGCTGATCACAATGCCAAACGAAACCGAACCGAGCAAATAGGCGGCCAGAATAAAAGCGCTATCAATCATCATAAATACTTTAAAATTCCTGAAATTTTTACGGTGCCTGTGCGCGTGAACCGCGCACAAAAGCAGGAATATACTGGATTCCCGCATCGCCGTGAACGCAATCCTCAACGCAAACCACGGCATCAGCCCTGAATCAGACGAAAGAACCCAGCATGGATATGATTTTCTTGAGCGAAGTCAAAGTGCAAACCCACCTAGGGGTACCCGAATGGGAACGCTTGGTGCCGCAAACGATAGTGCTCGATCTGGAGATCGCCATGCCGCACAGCCGCTCCTGCCAGACCGATGAAATTGACGATACGATCGACTATGGCATGGTGGTGGCGCGCATACGCGAAACCCTTAGCACCCGATCCTTCAAATTGGTTGAGGCCCTGGCCGAACATATCTGCCAGATTGTGCTGAATGAATTTGCTGCGCCGTGGGTCAAGATCAAGGTCGCCAAACCGGGCATTTTGCCCGGCCTGAAAGCATTGGGTGTGGTCATTGAGCGAACGAAATAATCTAAAGCAAGCCAAACGCTCAAGCTCAACCTGAGAATATCCATGCATTTACCCCCCCTCATCAGAATAGCTGCATTGCTCAGCTTCGCTTGCCTGGTCTCGTTCAGTGCAATCGCGGCGCCGCAGCCTGCACGCCTGAGCCCGGCGAACCTTGCTGTCATTGTCAATGACGCAGACCCAAGCAGCGTGGAGGTCGGCGAATACTACCTGCAGGCGCGCCAGATTCCTGCGCAAAACCTGATCAAGGTGAAACTGCCCACGGGCAAAGTCCAGTTAAGCGCATGGGAATTTGCCGGCGTACGCAGCAATATCCTCACGCGCCTGGGCCCGGAGATACAAGCCATTGTCATGGTATGGACCACGCCTTACGCGGTGGAATGCAACAGCATTACGTCAGCCATGACCCTGGGCTATGATGCACAGCAATGTAAAAAAACCTGCGACCCCGGCAAGCCCAGCCCCTACTTTAACAGCGAAGTCAGCCTGCCTTACTCCACGCTGGGCATACGGCCAAGCATGCTGCTACCCGTTGAGTCGGTAGAGCAGGCAAAAGCCCTGATCGATCGTGGTGTATTCAGTAGCTTCCGCCTGTTGCCCAGCAGCGCCTATCTATTAACGACGTCAGACCAGGCACGCAATGCGCGTGTGCCCATGTTCCCCAAGCCCATGCAGATTGCAGCCAGCCAACTCACCATTCAGCGCATAGAGGCCGACAGCATTCAGGATCGTAAGGATGTGATGTTTTACTTCACCGGCAAAATCTCAGTCCCGCATCTGGATACGCTGACATTCAGACCGGGCGCTATTGCCGACCATCTCACCTCCAGCGGCGGTGATCTTTTGGGCAAATCACAAATGTCCAGCCTGCGCTGGCTGGATGCCGGCGCCACTGGCAGTTACGGCACGGTCTCGGAGCCCTGCAATTACTGGCAGAAATTCCCGGCGCCCAGCATCGTGATGAAACACTACATCCAGGGCGAAACGCTGATTGAAAGCTACTGGAAAAGCGTGGCATGGCCTGCGCAAGGTCTGTTTATCGGCGAGCCGCTGGCCTCGCCATATGCCAGCACAACGACAGCCACAACTCCGTGAAAGCCATCCCCTGCCCCTGTCATAGTGGCCCCATTTACCAGGCTTGCTGTCAGCCGTGGCATGTGGGTAGCCGGGCGCAACAATCCCCTGTGCAATTGATGCGCTCGCGTTACGCCGCCTATGCGCTCATGCTTGAGGATTATCTGCTCGCCACCTGGCATCCCGACACCCGGCCAGAAAAGCTGGGGTTGCATGAAGAGGCGCCGGTTAAATGGATAGGGCTACGTATTTTGCGCGACCATGTAGAGGGTGATAGCGCCATCGTGGCATTTGAGGCGCGCTACAAAGTCAACGGCAAAGCGGAAAAACTGCACGAATCCAGCCGCTTCACCAAGCTCGATGGTGCCTGGTATTACCTGGATGCCAGCGGCCAGTAAGACCGCGAAGTCTTAACCTCGCGGATGATGCATGGCATGCAGCTGCTTCAGGCGCTCACGTGCCACATGAGTGTAAATTTGCGTGGTGGAAATATCAGAATGCCCCAGCAACATCTGCACCACCCGCAGATCTGCACCGTGATTCAATAAATGCGTAGCAAAGGCATGGCGCAACACATGGGGCGACAATGGTTTATGAATGGCAGCTTGCAACGCGTAACGCTTGATCAGGTACCAGAACGCCTGCCGAGTCATGGCCTCGCCACGTTGCGTGACAAACAGACTATCGGACACACGCTGCTGCAAAATCTGCGGCCGACCTTCACGTACATAACGTAGCAACCAGTCTACCGACTCCTCACCCAAGGGCACCAGCCTAGTCTTGCTACCCTTACCCGTTACACGCACCACCCCTTCATTGAGGCTGATCTCGGTATAACGCAAACCCACCAATTCCGAAACACGCAGGCCACAGGCATACAGGGTCTCAAGCATGGCTCTATCCCGCAGACCGATGGCCTGTGAGGTGTCGGGCGCATTCAAAAGCGCGACCACTTCATCTTCATTCAGACTCTTGGGCAGCGAGCGCGGCAGCTTGGGCGTATCAATCAACAGCGTGGGATCTACACTCACCTGACCTTCGCGCAGCCCATAGCGATAAAATCGCCGCAGGCTGGCGATCAGGCGGCTGACACTGCGCGGCTTGCTGGTTGGGAAGCGGAAGGCCAGATACTGCTGAATATGTGCCTGATCCGCCTGCTGCAGCAAAGTGGCATGCTCAGACCACAACCAATCCGCAAATAGCGCAAGATCGCGCCGGTAACTTTCCAGGGTGTTGCGCGCTAGGCCATCTTCCAGCCAGAGATGATCCACAAAACTATCAAGCACCGCCGTATTGACCGCACTCATACCAAACCCTCATGCGCCAGTAACCATTGCTTGATGGCCATACCATGCGGATTGCCTTGCATGAAACCGCCAAGGCCGCTCTTGGCGACAACGCGATGGCAAGGCACCAGCAAGGGCACCCGATTCGCTCCGCATACGTTAGCAACCGCCCTGGGGCCAGAACTCACGCGCTGCGCCAGCTCGCTATAGCTGATTGCCGCGCCCGCAGGCACATCGGCAATGGCCTTCCACACACGCTGCTGAAACGCAGTCCCACCGGTAAGATACGGGAGTTCTATCGGACATGTTGCGTCTTGCAGGTAACGGTGCAATTGCTGCAACGCATGCTGCACAAAGGGGGTAGCAGTGGCATAGGGCTTTACAGACTCGGCCAATAATTCAATGCCGACCACAAAGTCATCCTGCACATGCAGGCCTATGGCACCAAAAGGCGCAGCGATGACAGCATCGTACTGGCGTGGGACTGATTCCATATTCATCAACCTATGGTAACGCAATCCCCGCTAGCGCATCCAGCGCCGCTTGCGATGTGCGAAGCACTCTCCAGAAAAGCAAAAAGCCCCTTGCGGGGCTTTTTGCGGTCAGCTCGGGCTGAAATTTATTCAGCGCTAACTGGCTTTTCACGCAGCTTGAGCTTTTCCTTGATACGTGCAGACTTGCCTGAACGCTCACGCAAGTAGTACAGCTTGCTGCGACGTACGTCACCACGGCGCTTCACTTCGATAGAAGCGATCAGTGGGGAGTAAGTCTGGAATGTCCGCTCAACGCCTTCACCAGAAGAAATCTTGCGAACGATGAACGAAGAGTTCAGGCCACGATTGCGCTTAGCAATCACAACACCTTCGTAAGCCTGTACACGCTTACGGGTACCTTCAACCACATTTACACCCACGATAACGGTGTCACCAGGTGCAAATTCAGGAATGTTCTTGCCGAGACGGGCAATTTCTTCCTCTTCCAACATCTTGATAATATCTGCCATTTTCAGTTCCTTTTAATTATGAGGATTCTTGTTCCTGCTTCAGCGTTTGCTCAACATCAAGCTCTGCCAGCAGCCGAGATTCCTCTTTCGTCAACGACCTTGCGGCCAGTAAATCCGGGCGTTTAGCCCTTGTTTGCGCCAGCGACTGCTTGAGCCGCCAACGCTTTATCTTTGCATGATGCCCGGACATCAGAATCTCGGGCACTGCCACGCCTTCATATACTTCCGGGCGGGTGTAGTGGGGGCAATCCAGCAAGCCATCCACAAACGAATCTTCGAGTGCGGAATCCATATCGCCCAGACTACCGGGCAACTGGCGCACAATCGCATCTATCAACACCATGGCGGGTAACTCACCGCCCGACAGGACATAATCCCCTATCGAATACTCTTCATCTACAACACGGTCCAGCAGCCGCTGGTCTACGCCTTCATAGCGACTTGCCAGCAGTATCAGGCCAGGCTCTTCTGCAAGCCGCATGACCGCCGCATGCGTAAGTGGCTTGCCTTGCGGCGACATGTGGATCACTTTAGGCTTGGCTACACCGGCTGACTGTTGTCTTGCCTTGGCCGCCGCAATGGCTTTTTCCAATGGCTCAGCCAGCATCACCATGCCAGGACCACCGCCATACGGCCGGTCATCAACGGTGCGATAGTTATCGCTGGTGAAATCACGTGGATTCCATACCTGCAGGCCGTAGATGGCTTTTTCCAGCGCCCTTGCTGTGATACCAAACTGACTGAGGGCATCAAACATCTGCGGGAAAAGGCTGACTACATCAAACTGCCGCATGGCAGGTTGTGCAGCTACAGACTCCGGCGCCGACATTAAAACTCCGGGTCCCAGTCCACTAGCAAGGTGCCGGCCTCAATATTCACTTCCGGCACAGCATCTGCGGTAAATGGCACTAGGCGTTCTCGCCCGGTTTCGTCTTTTACCACCAGCACATCATTGGCACCGGTTTCAAACACATCTACCACTTTGCCAAAATCCACCTGCTGCAGGTTGCTGACGTGCAGACCGATCAAGTCAGACCAGTAATACTCGCCATCTTCCGCCTCGGGCAATTGTTCGCGTGGCACTGACACTTGCTTGCCCTTGGCAGCAAACGCAGCATCGCGATCATCAATTCCCACCAGCTTGACCACCAGGGTCTTGCCATGCACCTTCGCCGCTTCGACCACATACTCCTGCCACTTGGGGTCACGCCCCAGCCACCAGCTATCGTAATCAAAGAGGCTATCTATGGTCTCGGTATCCGGCTGTATTTTCAGCCAGCCATAAATGCCATAAGGGGCGACAACGCGCCCCATGACGACCATATCCTTCACAGTTGTTATCGCCCGTTAAAAGGCGATACCCCGCTTAGGCAGCTGCTTTGGCAGATTGCTTGACCAGACGTGCAACGCAATCAGACAGCTGAGCGCCATTGCTTTGCCAGTGAGCAATGCGCTCACCGTTCAGGCGCAGGCCTTCTTGGCCTTCTTTAGCCAGAGGATTGTAAAAACCTACACGCTCAATGAAGCGACCATCGCGACGATTGCGCGAGTCAGCTACCACTACGCTGTAAAAGGGGGATTTCTTCGCGCCACCGCGTGCGAGACGAATGATCACCATAATAGTTGTTCTCTTTTA
>DATMSO010000031.1:0-14793 GCA_035565335.1 Methylovorus sp. | reverse complement strand
GGAATTCTCGTTTTTTTAAGGTGCTCACTCCATGTGTGGAATCATAGGCGTTGTCGGTAAAAACCCGGTCAATCAGTTGCTTTACGACGGATTGCTGGTTCTGCAACACCGCGGGCAGGATGCGGCGGGTATTGTCACTTGTGACGGCAATACGTTCTACATGCACAAGAATAACGGTCTGGTGCAGGATGTTTTCCAGACGCGACACATGCGCAGCTTGCAAGGCAATGCCGGTATCGCCCATGTGCGTTATCCCACGGCTGGTTCATCATCGGCTGCTGAAGCGCAACCTTTCTATGTGAATTCCCCTTTTGGTATCGTGCTTGGTCATAACGGTAACCTCACCAACTCCCCACAGTTGAAAGAGGAAATGTTCCGTCAGGACTTGCGCCATATCAATACCAGCTCCGATTCTGAAGTGCTGCTTAACGTGCTGGCCCATGAGATCGAGCACACCGCCCACAGTGCCGTTTTGAACAGCGACATGATTTTTGAAGCGGTGGCCGGCGTGCACAAGCGCTGCCTGGGTGCGTATGCCGTCGTGGCCATGATTGCCAATTTTGGCCTTCTGGCTTTCCGCGATCCTAACGGCATTCGCCCACTGGTGATTGGTAAATCTGAATCCGAGAAGGGCGTGGAGTATATCGTCGCCTCTGAAAGCGTGGCGCTGGATGTGCTGGGCTTCAAGCTGGTGCGCGATGTCGAGCCGGGCGAGGCCATTTTCATCGATATGGATGGCAATTTCTTCTCCCGCCAATGCGCTGAAAAGCCCAAGCTTTCTCCCTGCATTTTTGAGTATGTCTATCTTGCTCGCCCTGATTCAGTGATCGATAAGGTGTCGGTGTATCAGACTCGTCTGCACATGGGTGTCAGCCTTGCCAAGAAAATCGCCAAAGAGTGGAGCGATCTGCATATCGATGTGGTCATTCCCATCCCCGATACCAGCCGTCCTAGCGCCTTGCAACTGGCGAATGCCCTGAACCTCACCTACCGTGAAGGCTTCATCAAGAACCGCTATATCGGTCGTACCTTCATCATGCCTGGCCAGGCCTTGCGCAAAAAATCGGTGCGCCAGAAGCTGAACCCGATCGGCATGGAGTTCAAGGGCAAGAATGTATTACTGGTGGATGATTCCATTGTGCGCGGCACCACTTCCAAGCAGATCGTGCAGATGGCGCGTGATGCCGGTGCCAACAAGGTTTATTTTGCCTCTGCAGCGCCACCGGTGCGCTTCCCCAACGTGTATGGCATTGATATGCCCACACGCGATGAGTTGCTGGCTACCGGTCGCAACGATCAGCAGATATGCGAGGAAATCGGCGCGGATGCCTTGATCTACCAGGATCTGGATGCCTTGATCGAGGCCGTGCAATTAAGTAACCCGGACATCAAGATGTTTGATTGCTCCTGTTTTGACGGCAATTATGTCACCGGGGATATCGACGAAACTTACCTCAATAATGTGGAAAGTGCGCGTGGCGATAAGCTGGGGCACGTAAAGCCAGCTAACTCCAGTACCCAGTTAGACCTTAATCTGGTGACCATCAAGGAATACGAGGAAGCGGTATAAAAATGCGTCTGGCAGCGGTGCTGGTATTGACCACTACCGCTGGCAGGCATATGATGAATTTGCGCCGATTTGAGATTAATTCATTTAACTCAGCTTGCGGGCGCTTTATAAATTCAGCTAAAGCGAGTGCATAAACCCGTTTTAGCGCCAGCTATTGCGGGTTTTTTTACGCTCGTTGCTGGTTTGTTCTTGGCGTAGAAAGGAATGGTAATGACACAAGATTGGCATGCAGAAACCCTGGGGGTGCGTGCAGGTAGCGAGCACACGGCATTCGGCGAGAATTCCGAAGCGATGTTTCTGACCTCCAGCTTTGTTTTTGAAAATGCAGCACAAGCAGCAGCGCGTTTTGGTGGGCAGGAGCCGGGGAATATCTATTCACGCTTCACCAACCCTACCGTTACCATGTTTCAAAACAAGCTGGCAGCGCTCGAAGGGGCCGAGTTTTGCGTGGCTACGTCGTCCGGCATGTCGGCTATCCTGGCGACGGTGATGGGCTTGTGCTCCGCAGGCGACCATGTGGTGGCGTCGCGAAGTATTTTTGGCACTTCGGTGCAATTGTTCAGCAATATCCTCAAGCGCTGGGGGCTGGAGACTACCTTTGTTTCGCTCACTGAGCCTGAAGCGTGGCGTGCTGCCGTCAAATCCAACACCAAGTTGTTTTTTGTGGAAACACCGTCTAACCCGCTGACCGAGGTATGCGATGTTGCTCTTCTGGCGGGGATTGCCCATGAGGCTGGTGCCTTACTGGCCGTGGATAACTGCTTCTGCACGCCTGCGTTGCAGAAGCCGTTAGCCCTGGGTGCAGACATTGTGATTCATTCCGCCACCAAATACATAGATGGGCAGGGGCGCTGCCTGGGCGGCGCGGTCTTGGGCCGTCGTGATGTGCTTGAGCCAGTGTATGGATTCTTGCGTACCGCCGGGCCTACCATGAGTGCATTCAATGCCTGGGTGTTCCTCAAAGGCCTGGAGACGCTGCATGTCCGCATGGCGGCCCATGTGCAAAATGCGCTGGCCCTTGCCACCTGGCTTGAGCAACAACCGGCGGTGGCCCGGGTGTATTACCCAGGCTTGCCATCGCACCCGCAACATGCGCTGGCCATGCGTCAGCAAAGTGGAGGCGGTGCTATCGTGTCGTTTGATCTCAAAGGCGGCAAGGATGCTGCGTGGGCGCTGATTGATGCGACCCGTCTGATCTCCATTACCGCCAATCTGGGAGATGCAAAGAGCACGATTACGCATCCCGCGACGACGACGCATAGCCGTGTAAGCCCTGAAGCCCGCGCGGCGGCAGGCATTGGTGATGGGCTGGTGCGTATTGCCGTCGGCCTTGAGCACATTGAAGACCTGAAGGCCGACCTGCAGTTGCTGACGCGATAGTTTGAAATGCCAGGGGTGGCAAGAGCATAGCGCCCGCACTTTTTTCATTATGCTCAGTCACACAGTAGTAGGTACGTATTCAATAACAATATGGGAGTCATGAACATGAGTTTGAAAGACGAGTATTTGGAAAAGCTGAAACTGCAACTGGATGAATGGTCCGCCGATATTGATGTGCTGGAAGCCAAGGCGCGTAAAGCTGAAGCCGAGTTGCGAATCAAGTATGAGCAGCAGATCGAGGCGCTGAAGGTGAAGCGCGAAGAAGCCAAAGTTCGCGTCAGTGAAGTGAAGGAATCCGCAGGCGAAGCCTGGCAGGAGCTGAAAAAAGGCGGCGATGCAGCGTGGGAGAGTATCCGCAACGCGTTTGAAGAAGCGCGTAAGAAGTTCTAAAGCCAGCCACTCCACATTGAAATCATAAGAAAGGACTCCAGATGAAATCCTCTGTTGTCGTTGGACTCATCCTGATCGCCTTGGGCGCTGCAGCGCTGGTGTATAAAAACATCAGCTATTCGTCAGAAGAAACCGTCATGCAAATCGGCCCCGTGAAGGCGACGGCTGAAACGGAGAAGAATATCCCTATTCCGAACGTGTTGGGCATTGTGGCGATTGTGGCCGGCGTGGTTGTAATTGCCGTGGGTGGCCGCGGCAAGTAATACCGCAGGCTTACATACCGCCATGTGGTAATAAAGCAAAAAGGGGCCGAGGCCCCTTTTTGCATTGTGGCATAGCGTACTATGCCCTGCAGATTGCCTTGGCTTACAAGGAAGCCGCGTTATCTGCCAGGTATTTGGCAACGCCCTCTGGCGATGCATCCATGCCTGCCTTGCCCTTTTTCCAGCCGGCAGGGCAGACTTCACCATGCTCTTCAAAGAACTGCAGGGCATCGGCAATACGCAAGGTTTCATCAATATCACGACCCAGAGGCAGATCGTTCACTACCTGATTGACCACAATGCCTTGCTTGTTGATCAAGAAGGTGCCGCGATATGCCACGCCGCCGTCTGCTTCCACATCATAGGCCTTGGCAATTTCGTGCTTGATGTCGGCGACCATGGGGTAGCCCACTTTACCGATACCGCCTTTTTCAACCGGGGTGTTTTTCCATGCCAGATGGGTGAAGTGAGAGTCGATGGAAACGCCAATGACTTCAATGCCACGTTTCTTGAATTCATCCAGACGGTGATCAAACGCAATCAGTTCGGAAGGGCAGACGAAAGTGAAATCCAGAGGCCAGAAGAAAATGACCGCGGCCTTGCCCTTGATGTAGCTTGCCAGATTGAAGTCTTCCTTGATCGTATTGTCACCCAGCACGGCAGCAGCGGTAAAATCGGGGGCGGGTTTGCCAACAAGTACGGCCATATTGATCTCCTTTTGATGAGTAAATAAAAAAATTCTAACAGCGTGCCAGACTACACCGCAAATGAAGAATTGGATAGCGCCATGACCTTCTCCAGCAACGGCTGGATGCTGTGATAGGCGCGGCTTAAAGAGGCATGCCCTGCGTGGCTTATCGTGTTAAAATCGGGGTCTTTACAGCCACTTTACGCCGATAGCCCACATGGATCAGTTCGCAAAAGAAACCCTCCCTATCAGCCTCGAAGACGAGATGCGCCGCTCCTACCTCGATTACGCCATGAGCGTGATCGTGGGACGTGCCTTGCCAGATGTTCGTGACGGTCTCAAGCCCGTGCATCGTCGTGTGCTTTTTGCCATGCACGAGCTGAGTAATGACTGGAATCGTCCTTACAAAAAGTCTGCCCGTATCGTCGGTGACGTCATCGGTAAGTACCACCCACACGGTGATACGGCCGTATACGACACCATCGTTCGTATGGCCCAGGATTTCTCCTTGCGCTACATGCTGGTCGACGGCCAGGGTAACTTCGGTTCGGTGGACGGCGATAATGCGGCTGCCATGCGGTACACCGAAATCCGGATGGCGAAGATTGCCCATGAATTGCTCGCCGATATCGACAAGGAAACCGTCGACTTTGGCCCTAACTACGACGGCTCGGAGCACGAGCCGCTCATCATGCCGGCGCGTATCCCGAATCTGCTGATCAATGGCAGCTCCGGCATTGCGGTGGGTATGGCTACCAATATTCCCCCGCACAACCTGAATGAGGTTGTCGACGCCTGTCTGGTCTTGCTGAAAAATCCTGAAACCACGGTCGACGAGCTGATCGAGATCATCCCTGCGCCGGATTTCCCAACGGCAGGCATCATCTACGGTACTCTGGGCGTCAAGGAAGGTTACCGCACAGGCCGTGGCCGGGTGGTGATGCGCGGCCGCACCCATGTCGAAGACATGGAGAAGGGTAACCGTCAGGCGCTGATCATTGATGAGCTGCCTTACCAGGTCAATAAAAAGACGCTGATCGAAAAAATTGCCGAGCTGGTCAACGAGAAGAAAATCGAAGGCATTTCCGATCTGCGTGATGAGTCCGATAAATCCGGCATGCGCGTGGTGATTGAGCTTAAGCGCGGCGAAGTGCCCGAGGTTATCCTCAATAATCTGTACAAGCAGACTCAGCTGCAAGACACCTTTGGCATGAACATGGTGGCATTGCTGGATGGTCAGCCACGACTGCTCAACCTGAAGCAGATGCTGGAAGCTTTCCTGCGTCACCGCCGCGAAGTCATTACGCGTCGTACCGTGTTCGAACTGCGCAAAGCCCGCGAACGTGGCCATGTGCTGGAAGGCCTGGCCGTTGCGCTGGCGAACGTGGACGAAATGATTGCCTTGATCAAGGCCGCGCCCACGCCTCCAGAGGCCAAGAAGTCCTTGATGTCCCGCACCTGGACTTCGCCGGTGGTGGAAGAAATGCTGAAGCGTGCAGCGATGGAAGCCTCACGTCCGGATGGCTTGTCGGTTGACTTCGGCATGACGCCGAATGGCTACCGTCTGTCCGATGTGCAGGCACAGGAAATCCTGCAGATGCGTCTGCAACGCCTGACCGGTCTGGAGCAGGACAAGATTGTCAATGAGTACAAGGAAGTGATGGATGTTATCGCCGACTTGCTCGATATTCTGGCCAAGCCCGAGCGTGTGACGCAAATGATCGTCGATGAATTGGCAACCATCCGCCAGCAGTTCGGCGATGCGCGCCGCAGTGAGATTGTCCACAATGCCCAGGATCTATCCCTGGAAGATCTGATTACGCCGCAGGACGTGGTCGTGACGCTGTCGCATACCGGCTATGTGAAGTCGCAACCGCTGGATGAATACCGTGCCCAGCGCCGTGGCGGCCGTGGCAAGCAGGCTACCGCCACCAAGGAAGATGATTTCATCGACAAGATGTTCGTGGCCAATACCCATGATTACATCCTGTGCTTCTCCAGCCGTGGACGCGTTTACTGGCTCAAGGTATACGAAGTGCCGCAAGGCAGCCGCATCAGCCGTGGCAAGCCCATCGTCAACCTGTTCCCGCTGGAAGAGGGCGAGAAGATCAATGCCATCCTGCCGGTGAAGGAGTTTGATGAAAACCACTTCATCTTCATGGCAACCGCTCAGGGCACTGTGAAGAAAACAGCGCTGGTCGAATTCTCCAACCCACGTCGCGCTGGCATTATTGCCATCAACCTGGATGACGGCGATTACCTGATCGGTGCCGAAGTGACCAATGGCGCCAACGATATCGTGCTGGTTTCCAATGGTGGCAAGGCCGTATGGTTTGACGAAGAAGATGTGCGCGCCATGGGCCGCAACACTCGTGGCGTTCGCGGCATGAAGCTGATGGCCAAGCAACGCGTGATCTCCTTGCTGATTGCAGAAGATGACAAGCAAACTGTGCTGGTCGCCACCGAAAACGGTTATGGCAAACGTACCGTGCTGTCCGACTTCCGTCATTCCGGTCGTGGTACGCAGGGCGTCAAAGCCATTGCTACCAGCGAGCGTAATGGCAGTGTGGTGGCAGCGCGTCTGGTGAGCGATGAAGATGAAATCATGCTGATCACCACTGGTGGTGTGCTGATCCGTACCCGCGTCAAGGAAATCCGCGAACTGGGTCGTGCGACGCAAGGTGTCACCCTGATCAATCTCGGTGAAAATGAAAAACTGTCTGGCCTCGAAAAGGTGGTCGAGACTGATGATGCCGATGAATAATTAAACAAGCAGGGGCGGGGAATGACGCAGATCTATAATTTTTCGGCAGGGCCTGCGGTATTGCCCAGGGAAGTGCTGCAGCAGGCCGCAGCTGAGATGCTGGACTGGCATGGTTCCGGCATGTCGGTCATGGAAATGTCGCATCGCGGCAAGGAGTTCATGTCCATCGCAGCCGAGGCTGAGGCGGATCTGCGCGAATTGCTCGCTATTCCAGCCAATTACAAGGTCCTGTTTTTGCAGGGTGGGGCGCATGCGCAATTTTCCATGATCCCGCTCAATCTGCTGAAGAGCAAGAAAACCGCCGATTACATAGATACCGGCATCTGGTCACAAAAAGCCATTGCCGAAGCGCGCAAATATTGCGAGGTCAATGTGGCAGCTTCGTCGGCCGATCGCAATTACACCTACGCCCCCGAGCAAAGCGCATGGAAGCTTGATCCCAATGCGGCTTACGTGCACTACACCTCCAATGAAACCATAGGCGGCGTGGAAATATTCTGGACTCCCGAAACCGGGGATGTGCCGTTGGTGTGCGATATGTCATCGCATATTCTTTCCCGCCCCATCGATGTTAGCCGCTATGGCTTGATCTACGCCGGGGCGCAAAAAAACATCGGGCCTGCCGGGCTCACTATTGTCATCGTTCGCGAAGATCTGATTGGCGAAACCCTGCCGGGCACGCCCACCATGTTTGACTACAAGATTCACGCCGACAACGACTCCATGTACAACACGCCGCCCACCTACGGTATTTACATGGCGGGTCTGGTATTCAAATGGCTGAAGGCGAATGGCGGCCTCGCCGCCATGGAGGCGCGTAATATCCACAAAGCCGCCTTGCTCTATGATTACATTGCGGGTTCCAGTCTCTATGTCTCGCCGATTGCTGCAGATAACCGCTCGCGCATGAATGTGCCATTTACCCTGCGCAACAGTGCACTGGATGCCGAATTTCTCAAGCAGGCTCAGGAGCGCGGCTTGCTGCAGCTGAAAGGCCACAAGCTGGTAGGCGGCATGCGGGCATCCATTTACAACGCCATGCCCATCGAAGGCGTGCAGGCGCTGGTGAGTTTCATGCAGGATTTTGAGCGTGCGCAAGGCTAGGAAATATTCATGAGCGATCAACTCAAACAATGTCGTGACCAGATTGATGCGATTGACCTGCAGCTGCTGGAGCTGGTCAATGCCCGCGCGCGTCTGGCACGTGAAATCGGCACCCTGAAAAACGGCGGTCCCATCTACCGTCCCGAGCGTGAGGCACAAGTGCTGCGCCGCCTGCTGGATGCCAACCAGGGACCATTATCGGCCGAGGCAGTGACCGCCATTTTCCGCGGTGTGATGTCGAATTGCCGCGCCCTGGAAAAAGAGCTCATCGTTGCTTTCCTTGGCCCGGTCGGCACCTTCAGTGAAGAAGCGGCCAACAAGCAGTTCGGTGGACTGAGTTCCCCCATGGAATGTGTTTCCATCGACGAAGTATTTCGCATGGTGGAGTCCGGCGCCGCCGATTATGGCGTAGTGCCGGTAGAAAACTCCACCGAAGGCGCCGTGGGGCGCACCCTGGATTTGCTGATGGCCACCAGCCTGCATATTTGTGGCGAGATTGAATTGCCGGTGCATCACAACCTGCTTTCCACGGTGGCCGACCTGGCGGATGTCAAGGTGGTCTATTCTCACGCCCAATCGCTGGGGCAATGCCATGAGTGGCTTAACCGCTATTTGCCGCATGCAGAGCGCCAGGCCGTGGTCAGCAACGCCGAGGCGGCCCGTCTCGCCAAGCAGGCACCGGCAGGCCAAGGTATCGCCGCCATTGCCAGCAAGCGCGCGGCTGAGCTGTTTGATCTGCAGGTGCTGGCCGCCAGTATTGAAGATGATCCGCGCAATACCACGCGTTTTCTCATTCTTGCCAATCATGATGTTGCCCCTTCCGGGCAGGACAAGACATCGCTGGTGCTGGCTGCCAAGAATGTGCCTGGCGCCGTGGTTTCGCTGCTGGCGCCTCTGGCCGAATACCAGGTCAGCATGACCAAATTTGAATCACGCCCATCCAAAATCGGCATGTGGGAGTATGTATTTTTTGTCGATATTGAAGGGCACCATCTCGATGCATCAGTGTCACAAGCCTTGGATGAGCTAAAAAAACGGGCATCCATGCTCAAGGTATTAGGTTCTTATCCCGTTGCAGTTATATGATGTAATCACCAACCCTACACACGATTCGAGGCCTATGCTTATCAGTCGAGACATTTTGCGATCTGCAAGCCTGCACCCGTGGTCCCTCAGCTTCATCAATAAACGGCTTGAAACGCTCTATCTGCACTACCTGATGCCTTCGGTAAAAAGCCAGGCGCGCATGGGCTTGCTGCTTGGCGCCGTCATGTATGGGCTCTATGGCTTTTTGGACGTACTGTTCGTCACGCCCGATGCCGTCATCAAGGTCTGGTATGTGCGCACCATGGTGCTGATGATCGGGTTTGCCGTGTTCGCCATCAGCTTCACCAAAAAATTCACGCGTTATCACCAGCAATTAATTGGCATCACCGGCCTGTTTGCCGGCATCGGCCTGTTTGCCAAGATGAGCTATCTGCCGCCCAATGCCATTAACTTCTATTATGCCGGCCTGATCATCATCACCTTCTGGTGCCATACCTTCTCCGGATTGCGCTTTGTTTATGCCACCGGGGTATCGGTGCTGCTGCTGTTGATCTTCAACATGCTGTTCTGGGGCATACGTGACATGCCCACTCTGGATATGACCAGTTATGATTTTTTCATTATCTCGGCCAATATCATCGGCGCCTTTGCCAGCTATATGAATGAAAAGCAAAGTCGTCAGCTGTTTCTACGTGAAAAAGAGTTGGATAACGAGCGTTATCTGCAACAGGAGCGTGCGTTGCATGACCGGCTGACCGGCTTGCCCAACCGGGAGCTGCTGCATGACCGTATCGAACAAGCCATCCACTATGCATCGCGCAATAGCCAGGTGTGCGCCGGCTTGTTTATTGACCTCGACAAGTTCAAGCCGATTAACGATACCTACGGGCATGCCGTGGGCGATATGGTGCTGAAGGAAGTCTCAGCCCGCTTCAAAAATGTCATGCGCGAAGCTGATACGCTGGCTCGCCTGGGTGGGGACGAGTTTTTTGTGCTCGCCAAGGATATTCAGACCCAGGAAGAAGCAGAGGCCTTTGCGCACAAGCTGTTGCAGCAGCTGCGCATCCCGCTGACCTCCATCAATGCCTTCAATAGCAATTCGGTGTCTGCCAGTATCGGTATCTGCATGTTCCCATACCCGCATGCCACAGCCATTGATGTGGTGCGCCGGGCTGACCAGGCAATGTATCATGTCAAGCGCATGAGCAAGGATGGCATAGCCGTGGCTGCCATGGATTAACTCCGGACTGCAGCAAGCACGCAAGCAGCGGCATGGCCGCTTTTTTATTTTTTTTGATCAGACAAGCAAGAGGTTTATCGTGACTAGATTGTGCGATCTCGCACCCCCTTATATCCGTTCCATTGCTCCGTACCAGCCGGGCAAGCCGATTAGCGATGTGGCACGTGAATTGGGACTGCAGCCCGAGAACATCATCAAGCTCGCCTCTAATGAAAACCCGCTGGGCGTCGGCCCCAAAGCCCGGATGGCGATGGAAGAAGCCTTGCATGATATTGCCCGTTATCCCGATGGCAACAGCTTTGCTTTGCGCGATGCGGTATGCAGCAAGTTTGCAGTTAAGCCGAACCAGCTGGTATTTGGCAACGGCTCCAACGATATTCTGGAACTCGCTGCCCGCGCATTCCTGCATGCCGATACCGAAGCGGTGTATTCGCAGCACGCATTTGCTGTCTATGCCCTGGTGACACAAGCGGTAGGGGCCAAAGGCGTTGCGGTGCCTGCGGTGAATTTCGGTCACGATCTTGACGCCATGCGGGCAGCCGTTACTCCACGCACCCGTATCGTCTTCATTGCCAACCCCAATAACCCCACCGGCACCTTGCTGGGCAAGCAGGCCTTGCGTGAGTTTATTGCCAGCCTGCCTCGCGAGGTGCTGGTCGTGCTGGACGAAGCTTACGATGAATATCTGGCGCTGGAAGATAAATCAGAAGCCATCAACTGGCTGGGCGACTTTGAAAACCTGATTATTTCGCGCACCTTTTCCAAGGCTTATGGCCTCGCCGGCCTGCGTATCGGTTTTGGCATGGCCTCGCCTGATGTGGCGGATATGATGAACCGCGTGCGCCAGCCATTCAACGTCAACAGCATTGCCCAGGCCGCCGCCGTGGCAGCGCTGGATGATGAGGAATTTGTCTTGCGCAGCTTTGCTCTTAATCAGGCCGGCATGGCGCAAATTACTCAGGGCCTGCATGCTCTAGGCTTGGAGTACATTCCCTCGCATGGCAATTTTGTCAGCTTCAAGATTGCGGACGCCGGCAAGGTCTACCAGCAGCTCTTGCAGCAAGGCGTCATCGTGCGCCCGATTGCAGCCTACGAAATGCCGGATTACCTGCGCGTCAGCATCGGTCTGTTTGACGAAAACGCCCGTTTCCTGCAAGTGCTCGAATCCATTTGTCGTGGCTGATCGACTAATAAGCATGAGGAGCGCCTGATGATTATCGTCATGCAGCGAGAAGCCAGCGATCGCGATATCGCCGCCATTGTCGCCCGTATCGAAGAGCAGGGCCTGGGTGTCAATGTCTCGCGGGGTACCGAGCGCACCGTGATTGGCGCCATTGGCGATGAGCGCAAGCTGGATCAGGTCATGTTTGAAACCATGGCCGGTGTCGAGCAGGCGCTGCATATCCTCAAGCCTTATAAAATCGTCGCGCGCGAATGGCACCCTGAAGATACCGTCATCCATATCCGCGGCATTCCGCTAGGCGGGCCGCAAGTGCAAGTCATTGCCGGACCGTGCTCGGTAGAAACGCCTGAGCAGATGGCAGCCTCTGCCGCCGCAGTAAAAGCGGCTGGCGTGCGCCTGATGCGGGGCGGGGCATTCAAGCCGCGCACCAGTCCCTATGCCTTCCAGGGCACAGGCGCGGAAGGGCTGGACATGTTCCGGCAGGCCGCCGATGCCGAGGGTTTGCCTATCGTGACCGAGCTCATGGACGTGCGGCAATTGCCCATGTTCATGGACTATGGCGTGGATGTGATCCAGATTGGCACCCGCAATATGCAGAATTTTGATCTGCTGAAAGAAGTGGGCCGCATCAATGTGCCGGTTATACTCAAGCGCGGCATGTCTGCCACCATCAGCGAGTGGCTGATGGCAGCCGAATATATTGCCGCCGGTGGCAATCACAATATTATTTTCTGCGAGCGCGGCATACGCACGTTCGAGACGGCGTATCGCAATGTGCTGGATGTGACGGCGATTCCTGTGCTTAAAAAGGAAACCCATCTGCCGGTGATTGTTGATCCCTCGCATGCCGGCGGCAAATCCTGGATGGTGCCTGCCTTGTCACGCGCGGCGGCGGCGGCCGGGGCCGATGGTTTGCTGGTCGAAATGCACCCTAGCCCATGCGATGCCTGGTGCGATGCCGATCAGGCCTTGAACCCGCAAGAGCTACAAGCGCTGATGCATGAATTGCGCGGCATTGCTAACATTCTCGGGCGCAGCATCGTCTGAATCCCGCATGAATAGTCGCATAGCGCGCATTTTCAGTATGCGACTTCATGATTATCATGAGCCTGCTTTGGTTGTTTTTGCCCTGTTGCCACGATGAAGGCGGATGCACAATGGCTTCACATCAACGCACCAAGCAACATGCGATTGATGCCAGTGTTTCAACTTCATAATTAAGGAGAATCAACATGTGGACCAAACCAGAAGCTACTGAAATGCGTTTCGGCTTTGAAGTAACCATGTACGTTTGCAATCGTTAATTTGATTGCTTGCAGGTTACGCAAGAGGGGCCGGGATTCCGGCCTTTCTTGTAGGGAATGATGCCTGAGCGCTGACGCAATGACAGCACTGAGGCATCATCCAAGGGGATCTGGATATAAAATCCGCGTACGACACCAAAGACCCCGAATCAAGTTTTGAGAGAGAAGAACAAGCATGCAAATACATGTATTAGGCGCTGGCGCAGGCGGCGGCTTTCCGCAGTGGAACTGCAACTGTCCCAACTGTGATGGCTTGCGCAAAGGCACGATCAAGGCCAAGCGCCGCACGCAATCTTCCATTTGTGTGAGTGGCGATGGCGTCAACTGGGTATTGTTCAATACCTCTCCCGATATTCTGCAGCAGATTCAGGAATTCCCCCCGTTGCAACCCGCGCGTGCGATTCGCGATAGCGGCATTGCCGGCATTGTGCTGATTGATGCGCAGATTGACCACACCACCGGCTTACTGATGTTGCGTGAAGGTCAGGTAAAACGTGAAATCTGGTGTACCGACATGGTGTATCAGGATCTCACCACCGGCAATCCCTTGCTGAATATCCTGGGGCATTATTGCGGTGTGAACCATCATCCGATTAACGTGGATGGCCAGAGCACATTTGAAATCCCCGGCGCTGCCAATCTGCGCTTTACCGCCGTGGCACTGAAAAGTGCAGCGCCGCCGTATTCGCCGCACCGTAACGACCCGCACCCCGGCGATACCATCGGCGTGCTGATCGAAGATACCAAAACCGGCAAGAAGTGCTGGTATTCCCCTGGTCTCGGCGAGATTGAACCGCATCTGCCACCCTTGCTGGAGCAGGCGGACTGCATCATGGTGGATGGTACCTTCTGGACCAATACCGAAATGATCGATATGGGCCTGATGACCAAAACGGCCCGCAGCATCGGCCACCTGCCACAATCCGGCGAGGGTGGCATGATGGAGGCCCTGGCCCCCTACAAGAAATCCCGCAAGGTGCTGATCCATATCAATAATACCAACCCCATTCTGCGCGAAGATTCCGCCGAGCGGGCTGAGCTGGAACGTCATGGCATAGAAGTGGCCTATGACGGCATGGACATCGTTTTATAACAATAGCCAGTCATAAAAAGACAAGATAGACGGAGATCATCATGAGTGCACCATGGAGTCGCGAAGAGTTTGAGGAAAAGCTGCGTGAGAAGGGCAAGGGTTACCATATTTACCATCCTTTCCACGTCATGATGTATGAAGGCAAGCTCACCCGCGAACAGCTGCAATGCTGGGTGGCAAACCGCTTTTATTACCAGATCGGTATTCCGCAAAAAGACGCGGCCATCATGTCCAATTGTCCGGACAAGGAAATCCGCAAGGGCTGGATTCAGCGCATTATCGATCATGATGGCGATGGCACCGCAGAAGGCGGCATTGAAGCCTGGATCAAGCTGGGTGAGGCGGTGGGCCTGACTCGTGACGATGTGACCTCGCTGCGCCTGGTCAGCCCCGGCGTGCGCTTTGCTGTGGATGCCTATATCAACTTCGCCCGTCAGCGCCCCTGGCAGGAGTCGGTATGCTCATCGCTGACCGAACTCTTTGCGCCGCATATACACCAGCAGCGCATCAGCTCCTGGCCCAGCATGTATCCCTGGGTGAAAGAAGAAGGCCTGATCTATTTCAAGAAGCGTCTGACCGAAGCCCGCCGCGATGTAGAACAAGGCTTGGCCGTGACGCTGGACTATTTCAGCCAGAGCCGCGAAATGCAGGAAAAGGCGCTGGATATTCTCCAATTCAAGCTGGACGTGCTGTGGGTCATTGCTGACGCCATCATGCTGGCCTCTACCGATATTAAGGTTGAAGATCGTGACTACCTCCGTCAACCC
>DATMSO010000030.1:0-50458 GCA_035565335.1 Methylovorus sp. | reverse complement strand
CGGCCACACCGGTGGAGGCGACACTTGATACCGTTCATGTGGTGGATAAGTCAGATGAAACCGCTTTGCCGGGCGAAGCAATGCCAGCCTATGCAGGCGGACAAGTCGCACGAGGAGGCCGGGTGGGCTTGCTTGGCAATAAGTCGGTGCTGGATACACCATACAGTGTGATCAGCTATACCCGTGAGTTGATTCAGAACCAGCAGGCGACAACCTTGGCGGATATTGTGGAAAACGACTCCTCCATCCGCAATAACAACCCCCGGTTTGGGCGATTCGATCAGTTTTCCATTCGCGGTTTTTCTCTGTCGAACGGGGAGGTCGCGCTGAATGGTCTGTTTGGGTTGGTGCCTAACTACACCGTGCCGCTGGAGGGCGTTGAGCGTGTGGAAGTGCTCAAGGGGCCTAACAGCTTGCTGAATGGCATGGCGCCTACCGGTGGCGTTGGCGGTGCGATCAATGTGATTGCCAAGCGGGCGACGGATGCACCTATCAACCAGTTTACTGCCAGTTATGCTTCAAACTCGGTGCTCGGCGGGCATGTGGATATTGGCCGTCGCTTCGGTAGCGATAACCAGTTTGGCATACGTTTGAATTCGGTATATCAGGATGGCAAGACAGCGTTTTCAAATGATCAGACCATAGAGCGATCTCTCGTGACATTGGGACTGGATTTTCGAGGTGAGAATTTACGCCTGTCTACCGATATTTGGCATTACGAAAATCGTGGCACGGCGCCTATGGAGCGCGTGACCTTGAATAGTCGGAATGGTGTTCTTGCCAATGTGCCCGATGCTGATAAGGTGACGCGCAACTTTGCCCAGCGCTGGTCTTATGCGAATACCATCGATACGACAGTAGCAGTGCGCGGCGAGTATGACTTTTCGTCAGCGGTCACGACGTATGCCGCAGCGGGTGCCCGGCGCGGACGTTATGATTTTCTACGGGTGCCAGTGGGGGTCGATTCTGCCGGCAATTTTGTGACTACGTCGGGTAATACCACGGTCAATACCAGCACCGTGAACCGTTTTCTAAGACATGAGGATACCGTGTCTGGCGAAGCGGGCGTGCGCACCATGTTTGATACTGGCGTGGTTCACCACACAGTGAATCTCAATACCAGTTTGTACCGCATCCAGTTTGGTAATCTGGAAAATGAAATAGGCACAGTAGCCTCCAATATCTATTACCCGCTGAATGGCATAGAACCCGCCGTGATTGGCATGTCCAATACACCTCCGCGCACGGCGGAGACTGACCTTAGCAGTGTTGCCCTGAGCGATACCTTATCCATGCTGGATGATCGTCTGCAAGTTACCATCGGCGTGCGCAAGCAGTCGGTGCTCAATAAAACCTACCTGGTGACAGGGCCTGTGCGAGCCAAGTATGACGAGGATGCGCTGACGCCGACGTTCGCATTTACGGTAAAGCCGCTCCATCATCTGGCGCTTTATGGAAATTACATTGAGTCGCTGACCCAGACCGCCATGGCGCCTACCAATGCGACCAATGCGGGAGATATTTTCCCTCCAGCCAAAACCAAGCAGGTTGAAGTTGGTGCCAAACTTGATCTTGGTAACTTCACGTCGACCCTGGCATTGTTCCGTATTGAGCGTCCCAGTACCTTCCGCGACCCTGCCACCCTGGTCTTTGGCCTGAATGGCGAGCAGCACAACACGGGCGTGGAGTGGTCTGTGTATGGCGAACCTGTGAGTGGCGTGCGTGTGTTGGGTGGCGTGACCTTGCTGGATGGTGAATTGAAGAAAACAATCGGCGGTACCAACGATGGCAATACGGCTCCAGGCGTTGCCAAAGTGAATGCCAATGTCGGCATGGAGTGGGATGTGGGCGCCATTCCTGGTTTTACCTGGACAGCGCGTACCGTTTATACCAGTGACCAATATGTAGATGCTGGCAATACACGCGAGATTCCGGACTGGGCGCGACTGGACCTCGGTGCTCGCTACCGGTTTGTATCTGGCGGCAAAAACATCACCCTGCGCGCCACGGTGGATAATGTGCTCGACAAACATTACTGGGCCAGTGTCAGCACGAGCGATAGCGTGAACGGCCTGACCTATGGCACACCACGCATGGCATTTGTCTCCGCTACCGTAGACTTTTAAGCGGGTGGTATCCGCCGGGGTTGCCGCCATATGGCCGCGCAGCCCCGAGCCATTCGGGCGTAATTCGGTTATTTCTGGCTCTGGCGTTTTTTGAGCCAGATAAAACCCCCCGTCCATGCCAGCACTGCGGTAAGTAAGCCGGTGACTAAAATGAGAATGCGTCCTGGCAGGCCAAATATCTGCCCGGTATGCAAAGGGTATTGCAGGATACTCAGGCGATCGCCTGTTTTACCTTCTGCATAGCCATATTGCGCTTTCAGTTCACCCGTGTTCGCATCAAAAAACACCTGCTCCCGTTTGAAGGTCAGCCAGGCATTGGGCTGACGTTCATCAAACGTTAATCGGTAGACATTTTGCTTGGCCAGATAGGCAATGTTCGCCACCCGGTAATCATCCGCTGCCACTGGCCGCAGGGCCAAGCCTCGTTTATAGGCGGCATCCCAATCAATGGTCACTCTGGCATCTTTCACCTTGGGCAAGGTGTCGCCCGGAAGCGGACTGAACGCCATTACCACGCTCATCGCCGGTCTGAAGACTTCGCGGTTCAGGTTCAGATAGAAACTGCTGAACGCGACCACCGCCAACACCGGCCACAACCATAAGCCCGTGGCACGATGCAGATCAAAATTTACGCGCGTGGCATTTGCCCGATACTTTATTTTCCAGGCAGGCCACCATTTCTTCATGAACTGTCCGGGGGAGGGTAATAGGCCATGTCGGGGCAAGGTCAAATAAAATCCAATAAAACAATCGAGTAGCCAAAGAATGGCCACACCACCCAACAGCCATTTGCCGATTTTTCCCGGCAGATGCAGCGTGTCATGCAATTTAAACAGGAATGGCATCAAGCCACGGCGGCTGAGATCCACTTTTCCCCATTCGCGAGCGCCGAGGATTTGATCGGTGTAAGGGTTAACAAAAACCTGCAGGGGGAGAGGAGCATCGTCCCCCGCCTGTTTGCTATCCATACGCACTACCCACGCCTGATCCGCACGATGCTGAAACTCAATTCTTGCTATCCGGTGGTCGGGATAAGCCTGACTGACATCGTCTGCAAGTTGGACCAGCGAAACTGGCGGTGTGGTCGTGGGGGTAACACGCATCCAGTCCGGGTTCAGCCATTCATCAATTTCGTGATTAAAGGCCAGAGCAGCGCCTGTCAGTCCGGCAACCGTTAAAAACAAGACGAGTAGTAATCCTGCATAACGATGCAGACGGACAAATAGTTTTCGGGACATGGATTGATGGCCTGTTTTCTGGGGTGGCGATGAGAGGGCGAGATTGCCCGCTACCTGGGTGAGTAGACCGAACGATAACGTGGCATATGAAAATTGTAAATGATATCAATTATCATTTGAGATGTATAATGCGTGACGAAAAATACACGCAGGAGCAGTCATGAAGTTGAAATGGGGTGTTGTTTGCGCCTTGCTGGTGCCATATGGAGTGGCGATTGCCGAGGTGGTGGAAGATGCGAAAGAGTTGCCTGAAGTGGAGGTGAGTGCGCGTCAGGAGGAATCCGCTACCGGGCCGGTGAAAGGCTACAAGGCCAACCGGTCGCAAACGGCGACCAAAACCAATGCCGCGCTATCGGAAACGCCGCAGTCGGTAACGGTGATTGGTAGCGAGCAGATACGTGATCAGGGTGCGCAGTCCCTGGCCGAGGCGCTACGATTCACAGCGGGGGTGGATGCCGGCCAGCGCGGCCGTCGCGGGCTGGATGATATTTCCATCCGCGGCTTTGTGCAGAGTGCTTATGTGCTGCGTGATGGCATGCGCATGGATAACGATATGTGGATACAGAACGAGCCATTTGCCTTTGAGCGTATTGAGGTGCTGAAGGGTCCGGCCTCTGTGCTTTATGGCCAGATCTCGCCGGGCGGGCTGGTGAATATGGTGACCAAACGCCCAACCGACAAGCCGATTGCCGAAATCGGCGTAGGCCTGGGCAATTACAACCAGAAGCAAGTGACCGCCGATTTTTCGGATGCCTTGAATGAAGACGGCACGGTGCGTTATCGCCTGGTCGGCCTTTCCTCCGCCAGCGATGATCAGGTGGATTATGTGGATCGCCAGCGCACTTATATTGCGCCGTCATTGACCTGGGATATCAGTGACAAGACCAGCCTGACCTTACTCGCCAGCTACCAAAAAAGTGATTTTGTGCCGATACGCGGCCTGCCTGCGCGCGGCACCGTGCAGGCCAATCCGAATGGTCCGATTTCTTACAGCCGTTTTGTAGGCGTGCCGGGCGTGGATAAGTACAGTACCGAGCAGACGCAAGTGGGATATCTGTTTGAGCATGCGTTTACCCCCGGCATCAAATTCAAGCAAAGCCTGCGCGTGAATGATTATGATCTGGAAGGCGCATTTACCAGCCCAACCTCTTTATCCACCAACGGTGTTAACTACGCTCGCCGCATTGAGTATCGCGATGTGCATGGCCAGATGCTGACCATGGATAACCAGCTCAACATGCAGTTTGAGACGGCGGCCTTGCGCCATGATGTGCTGGTGGGGTTTGATTACCTGCATTTTGACAGCAAGCGCACCGATAAGCGGGCCACGGTCACGGCGCTTAATCTGTATAACCCGAACTACAGCCCGACCATAGGCGCGGCCGTCACCACGCCGACTACTACCGGCACCGATAAGCTGGAGCAAAAAGGCCTCTATCTGCAGGACCATATCAAATTTGGCGATGGCTGGAATCTGGTCCTGGGGCTGCGCCGCGATGAATCTGACCTTCTGGAAACGCGGCTGAGCGGCACGCGCACTCGTACCGACCCCGGAGCCACTACCGGACGCGCCGGTTTGCTGTATGCCTTTGGCAATGGCTGGTCGCCCTATGTCAGCTATAGCGAATCTTTCGTCCCTGTGACCGGTAGCGGCGCGGACGGCTCGGCGTTCAAGCCTGAAACTGGCCAGCAGCGCGAGGTCGGCGTGAAGTATGAAACACCGAATAAAGCATTCGGCACCACTGTGGCGCTGTATGACCTCACACGCCAGAATGTCACCACCACCGACCCCAGCAATACCGCGTTCAACATCCAGACCGGTGAGCAACAGCACCGCGGCCTGGAGATTGAGGCCACCGGGCAGCTGACTTCGCGTCTGAATGTCGTAGGCAGCTACAGCTATATTGATGCCGAAATCACCAAGAGCACCACGGGCACGCTGCACAAACGTCCCATACTGGTGGCAAAAAACATGGCTAATCTGTGGGCCAATTACGATATGGGCCGCTGGCTGCAGGGCCTGGGCATTGGCATAGGGGCACGCTATATCGGCAAGCAGGCGGGGGATGATCTCAATACCTTTTACACACCGCATTACACCGTCTACGATGCCGCCTTGTTCTATCGCACCGGGGCTTGGCGTTTTGCCTTGAATGCACGCAATCTGGCAGACAAGGAGTACGTCGCATCCTGCTCCAGCGTGAGTGCCTGCTACACCGGCGATCCGCGCATGATCATGCTGAATGCTACTTACGCTTTCAAATAAGCTCTGTTGACATCACCGCCAACGGCGCCCGTGCATTCTGCCGGGCGCCGTTTCATTGCCGGGCGGCATCTGCTACATTGAGGGTAGTGTTAACTATCCCATCGAGATTTCCGCTTGTCGCTTTCCACCCCCTTGCATGACTACCCAGCTTCGTTTCCTGTTGCGCGCGGCATGCAGCGGAATTTTCACTTTTACCTGGGGCCGACGAATTCGGGCAAGACTTACGAGGCCTTGCAAGTCCTGCAGCAGGCCGCGTCCGGAGTCTATCTTGCCCCCTTGCGCCTGTTGGCGATGGAGGTGCGCGATCGCCTGATGGAGGCGGGCGTGCCTTGCAATCTGGTAACCGGGGAAGAGCGCCACTGGGTGCCGGGAGCGCGCCATACCGCATGCACCGTGGAGATGATGCGGCCTGACCAGGTGGTGGAAGTGGCAGTGATTGATGAAATCCAGATGCTGCAGGACGAAGCCCGTGGCTATGCCTGGACGGCGGCCATGGTGGGCGTGCCCGCGCGGCAGGTGTTTGTCTGTGGTTCGGATGCGGTCACGCCCGTCTGCCTCGCCTTGCTGGAATCGCTGAGTGAGCCATGGCAGCTCACCCGGCTGGAGCGCAAGACGCCCTTGATACTGGAAGAGCATGCCTTGTGCGGCGAACGCTACAACCGCGCGCGGCTGAAAGGCAAACTGCAAAAAGGTGATGCCGTCATCGCCTTCACCCGCAAGGATGTGCTGACACTGAGTGCACGCATACGGCAGTGGGGTTTGTCGGTTGCCTCCATTTATGGCGCCTTGTCACCGGAGGTGCGCCGTACCGAATCGCGCCGGTTTGCCAGCGGCGAGGCCGATGTGCTGGTGGCGACCGATGCCATCGGCATGGGCCTTAATCTGCCTATCCGGCGTGTGGTGTTTACCACTGTACATAAGTTTGATGGCGTGGCGAGCCGTCTGATCGGGCCGACCGAGACCCGGCAGATCGCCGGGCGGGCGGGGCGCTATGGCATTTACCCCACCGGCTTTGTCGCGGCTGTCGAGGCCGATGAGCTATTGCATCTGCAACACATGCTCACCACCTCGGATAGCGCTGAATTGCAGCAATTACCGGTCGCCGCTAATTGGCCGGATATCGCCAGGCTCTCGCAGCGCGTGCATACCGCGCGCATCGGTGAATTGCTGGAGCGATTTTCGCGTCAGGCCATGGAAGGTGAGCTGTTTCATCTCGCTAGTGCGGAGGGGCAGATTGCGCTGGGGCATCTCATCGACCTGCATGCACCGCAGATGCCACTCACCGACAAATTCCGGTTTTCCTGCGCCCCGGTGTCTTTCGACAAGCGGCATGAGATGGATTATTTCATTCAGTGCCTGCAAGCCCATGCCCAGCACAAACGCAAGCGCTTGCCGGAAGAGATTGCCTGGCTGCAAAGCAGTGGCCCGCAATACCTGGAGCAGGCCGAACAGTTCAGCCAGGACATCAGTCTTTACGCCTGGCTGGCGTTCAAGTACCCGCAGACGTTTCCTGATGGTGAGTTGGTGCCGGTGCTGCGGCAGCAGGTAAGCCGTTATATTGAGCGTGCCTTGCTGACGCAGGCGGGGTATGGCGACATTACCCGCGAGCTGTATGTGTATGGCTAAGAGGCGCCGCCCAGCGGACACGAGTAAGCTGAGCGGCAATGCGGTGGATGGGGATAAGCGGCTTGTGCGCCGGGGCGATAAGGCCGGCCCCGGCTCAGTTACGCCAAAGCAACCTTAGCCGCTAGACGCAGACGGCGCGCACCTGGGCGATATCGGTTTTGCCCTGGAACACCTTGTTGATGCCATCCTGCTTTAGCGTCAGCATGCCGCTATTGAGGGCTTCTTCCAGCAGTTCACTCACCGGTGCCCGTTTTTGGATCATGCGCTTGATGGCCGGCGTGACGATCATCAGTTCATACAAGCCCAGGCGCCCGCGGTAGCCGGTGTTGTTGCATTCCTTGCAGCCCTTGGCCCGATAAAGCGTGAATTTCCCCTCACGCGCATGCTCCTGCTGAAACCGCGCCAATTCTTTCTTCGCATCATGACTGGTGCCGTCGACAAACTCGGCGGCCAGTTCTTCCAGCTCTGCCTGCTTGGGCTCGTAGGCTTCCTTGCATTTGTCGCACAGGGTTTTGGCGAGACGTTGCGCCATGATCGCCAGCAGCGCATCGGCAAAATTGAATGGGTCCATGCCCAGGTCCAGCATACGCACAATACTTTCCGGCGCACTGTTGGTGTGCAGGGTAGAAAGCACCAGGTGGCCGGTCAATGAGGCTTCAATACCGATCTTGGTGGTTTCCTGGTCGCGCATTTCGCCCACCATGATCACATCCGGGTCGGCGCGCAAAAAGCTGCGCATGGCGGCGGCAAAGGTCCAGCCTATCTTGGCATTGACCTGCACCTGGCGCAGGCCCTGCTGCGTGATTTCCACCGGGTCTTCCGCCGTCCAGATCTTGCGCTCCGGCGTGTTGATGTAGCCCATCAGCGAATGCAGCGAGGTGGTTTTACCAGAACCAGTAGGCCCGCAAACCAGAATCAGCCCGTAAGGCCGTTGCATCAGTTTCTTCAGATTTTCCAGTTTGTCCGCGGCCAGGCCCAGCTTATCTACCGGCACCGGTTTTGCTGCGGCCAGCACCCGCATCACCACATCCTCCAGGCCATTGGCAGTGGGGATTGTGGCGACGCGTAGCTCGACATTGGCCGGGCCAAATTGCTTGAAATCCAGCTTGCCATCCTGCGGTTTGCGCCGTTCGGAAATATCCAGCTGCGACATGATCTTGATGCGTGAAATCAGCGCATTGCGGAAATTGGAGGGGATTTCCAGGTATTGCACCAGCGAGCCATCCTTGCGGAAGCGCACCTGGGTGTTGCGGCGATCCGGATAGGTTTCGATATGGATATCCGAGACGCCATCCTGATAGGCATCCAATATCATTTTATTCACCAGCTGCACCAGGGTATTGTCCGACTCCGCCACCGGCTCTTCACTGGTTTCAAACTGCATGCTGTTTTCTTCGCTGAAGAGCTTGGTCGCCAGGTCATCAATCTGCATGCCGGCCACATTGCTGGTCTTCAGGTCGAAATCCAGCATGTCATCCTTGGGTTTGCTGAATTCAAACATGCCGCTACGGCCATAAAAACTATCAATAGCGTTGACGATTTCTTCGCGCGACGCCATGGCCGGCAGAGTTTTCATCTGTGTGAGAAAGCGCACCTCGTCGATCGCCTTCACATTCATCGGGTCTTCAAAAGCCACCACCAGGGCGCCTTCGTACATGCACAGCGGGATCAGCAGATGCTTGCGTGCCACTGGCGCCCCGATCAGGCGGATGGCATTCGGGTCAAAATTGAATTTGCTCAGGCTCACATAAGGAATGCCCAGCTTTTTCGCCAGCGTCCCCTTGAGCGTCTGCTCATCGACGACGCCCATTTCAATCAGGATGCGGCCTAGCGGAATGCCGCGATTTTCCTTCTGTTTGTTCAGGGCGCCTTGCAGTTGCTCTTCGGAAATCAGCTCCAGTTGTCGCAGGGCTTCGCCCAGCTTCAGAATCGGGCGGCTTTCCTGATGGCGTATGGCTTGCTGTAACTCTTCGCTGGTGACAATCTGGTTCTCGAACAGGTAATCGCCTATGCGCTGGTTACGCAAGGCATCCTGGCGTTTCAGCGCCTCGTCCACCGCATCTTTGGAGGCGAGGTTTTCCTGGATCAGGATTTCGCCTATCTTCTGGCCGATCTTGTAGCTTTTGATGGACGCGCGCGGAAAATAGCCGCGGATAATCTTGCTGTCTGTCGTGGTGGGGTAAATATACAGACCATGGTTGGTGGTGACATAGCTGTAGGTGTAGCCCACCACCATTTCGCCATCGGTATATTCAATGGCATAGGTTTGTTTTTCTGACGGGGGAAACAGCTCTTCGGCTCTGTCTTCAAGAAAAGCCTGGTCGCGCACCAGCTCCATGGGCTGCAAGAGCTGGATGCTCTTGATCTTGTCCAGCGCCAGTGTTTCCTGGGGTTTATCCTTGGCGGTACGATAAACCAGGGTATTGGCATCGGGCATGAACTCGATGAGCTGCCCCAGCACTTTCTTGCCATCAAACTGGTAGATCAGACAGATTTCATGAGAGGAACTCTCGTTGCCTGATGCAAAGCTGAAATAAGGTGGCTTGGGCCACTCGATCGTGGATGCGTTCATAATCCCCCTAATGCGACATTCGTCTGTATAGCCCTTATTAAAGCATGCACCATGCCCGTCACATAAGGGGGCGTCTATGTTTTATTTCAAACGATGGCTATGCCGCTGATCAGCCTGCGGCAGCTGAACGCGCGCTTTGCGTTTTGTATATGCACCATGCTGCCAGATTGAGCACAAAAAGCCCGGCCATGGCCGCGGCATAATGCAGTGCACTGCCCATGACCAGCGGCACGATGAATGCTGATATCAGCGTAAAGATAATGGATTGGACAAAGCCCTGCACGGACGCCGCCATGCCTCTTTTTTCAGGAAAAATATCCAATGCCAGTGTCAGCACGGCGGGCATCAGCATGGTCATGCCCAGGGTGTGTATCAGTACGGGTATTACCGCATAGGGCAAGGCTGGCGTGGCAAGCCAGTTGTAGATCAGATTGCCGATGGCAGCTAACGCCAGCAAACTAAAAGCAATGCGGATCATAGTGGCACCAGGCAGCACACTCACCAATCGGCTGGTGATGGCAGAGCCCGTGATCAGGCCGATCACGATGGGAATGAACAGCCAGCCAAATTGCAACTCGGACAAGCGCAGCACATGCAGCACAAAATCCGGAGCGCCTGCCACATACACCAGAAAGCCGCCGAAGCCAGTGCCTATGCACATCGACAACATCATGAAGCGTACATTACCCGCGATGGCGCAATAATTGCGCACCAGGCTTGCCGGGTGAAAAGAGCGCCGCTGGCTGGCAGGCAGCGTTTCGGGTAACTGGCGGATACACAGCCAGGTCAATACCAGCCCCAGCGCAGCGAGGAAAAGAAAAGCGGATTGCCAAGGAAAATACACATGTAGCCATCCGCCGACCAAAGGCGCAATGGCCGGGGAGATGCCAAACAGCATGGTGACCATGGCGATACGTTTTTGCGCTTCCACGCCATGAAATTTATCGCGGATGATGGCTTGGCCCACCACTGTCCCGGCCCCTACAAAAAATCCCTGACCGGCACGCATTGCCAGCAGCAGCGCATAACTGTCTGCCATGGCGCAGCCCAACGAGGTGATGACAAAGCCGACCAGCGAGATGACGATGACCGGTTTTCGACCGACGCTATCCGAAATCGCGCCATGAAACAGCATCATGCAGGTGAAGGTAAACAGATACACGCTGAGGCTCTGCTGGGCAATTGCCGGCGAGATGGCAAAGTGGTTCTGAATGGCGGGGAAAAACGGGAAATAGGTATCGGTGGTAAACGGGCCAAGCATGGCAAGCCCGGCGAGTATCAGGGTCAATAGTGGCATGACACAGCAGCAATATGGAGAAGGGGCCGCCAGTGTCGCATTGTTACGGGTAGGCATCCATGCTGGCGAGGTAAAAAAATGTTAATTCACTAGGGCTATAGAGGGGACCTCTGTGCGCAGGCGGCAGGGATATTTCCGATGAAGTCGGGAAAATTTCCCGAATGTTGAAAGGAGCTAAGACTATAGAATAGCCGTTTTGCCATCCTGGGACGCCATGAGCCTCAAGTTACGCCTTAATCTGATGATCACCGCGCTGCTGATTCTGATCATGGCCATGGGCACCATGCTGATGGTGGCGAATGCCCGGCAGGATGTGCGCGCCGAGGTCGAGTCCACCGCCAAACTGGCCCTGTATTTGCTGGATGCCGAAGCTCTCTATTACTCCCAGCTTTCCAATCCTCAGCAACTGCGCTCTTTCCGGCTCAAAAGCCTGAGCAATCTGCGCCACTTGCGCATTGAATTCTATGACCAGAACGGCACGCTGGTGGATAGCAACAGCCTGTCTGCCGATGCCGTGAATGAAGCGCCACCTCCGCGCTGGTTTGTGCGCGCCATGGGCATGGTGTCCAGCGAATGGATACAGTCGCGCCGCATGATCAAGGTGAATGGCCGGGTAATTGGCGTGCTGGTGGTGACGCCGGACCCCTCATACGAAATTGCCGAGGTATGGGGCGATACCCAGGACTTGCTGGTGCTGTCGGCGCTGTTTTTCCTGCTGGTAAATCTCATGGTGTACTGGGCGGTGGGCCATGCCCTGCGCCCGGTGGATACGGTGCTGGCTGCGCTGAACGAGCTGGAGCGCGGCAATCTCAAAGCGCGCCTGCCCGATTTCAAGCTGAAAGAGCTGGCGCGCATCAGCCATAAATTCAACCTGATGGCGCACAAGCTCGAAACCAGTGTGGAACGCAATCACCGCTTGTCGCAGCAGCTGATACGCGCCCAGGAAGATGAGCGCAAGCATCTGGCGCGCGATCTGCATGACGAAATCGGCCAGAGCCTGACCGCGATCAACGCCGATGCTACGGCGATTGTGAATTCGGACAACAGCAACCCGCGCATCAAGGAAAGCGCCACCGCCATTGTGCAGGTGGCACGCCATGTGGTGACCATCGTGCGGGACATGCTGGAGCACCTGCGGCCGGATACGCTGGACAAACTCGGCTTGCATATTGCCCTCAATGATCTGGTCAGCAACTGGCGCCAGCGGCACCCCGAGGCAACCATCTCTATTGAGATCGAAGAGGACCTGGATGAACTGGGCGAATTCATCCCGATCACGATTTACCGCCTGATGCAGGAGGCGCTGACCAATATCAGCCGCCATGCCAATGCCGGGGCGGTCAGCCTGGTGGTGGAGCGCATGGGTAACCACCTGCATCTGCTTATACGCGATGATGGTTGCGGCTTTGAGATGGAGAAGGCGCCATCCGGCTTTGGGCTGGCGGGCATGCGCGAGCGCGTAGAAGGCCTGGGCGGCAAGCTGGATGTGCGGAGTGCGCCAGGGGAGGGGACGACCATCATGGTCAGTATCCCGGTGATTAATCAACAGGAGTTGTCAGGTGAGTGAAGAAATAATCCGGGTCTTGCTGGTCGATGATCACACGGTGGTGCGGTCAGGCTTGTGCCGCTTGCTGGAGCAGCATCCCGGCATCAAAGTGGTGGCCGAGGCCGAAAGCGGTGAGCAGGCTTACCAGGTGTTTGGCGAATATCTGCCCGATGTGACGGTGATGGACCTCTCCATGCCCGGCATGGGCGGGCTGGAAGCCATGCGACGCATCCTGGCGCGCTATCGCACCGCGCGCGTGCTGATATTCTCCATGCACGAAAATGCCGCCTTTGCCATGCAGACGCTTAAAAGCGGCGCGCGTGGCTATGTGGCTAAAACCGGCTCGTTTGATGAGCTGGTCAAGGCGGTGGTGGAAGTGGCACGTGGCAAGAGCTATATCAGCACCAGCATTGCCCAGAAGATCGCGCTGCAAACGGTGATAGGCGATGGCGACCTCATCAGCCAGCTGTCACCGCGCGAGTTCGAGGTGTTCCGCTTGTTTGCCGAGGGCAAGAATGCCGAGGAGATTGCTGAGGTGCTGAAGATCAGCCAGAAGACGGTGGCCAACTACCATACCCTGGTCAAACAGAAGCTGGGCTTGTCCAACCCAGTGGAGATGGTGCGCTTTGCCATCAAGCATGGCCTGATCGACAGTTAAGCTAAGCTTCTCAGCCGCGCCACAGGGCATGCGCCGGCGAAAAAAAACGACCGGCAGGGGTGTATGCCGGTCGGTCAACTATGGTGTTGTCAGTGGAGAGAGACAACTGCCTGCAGTGTAAAAGTGGAACCGCCACTGCCGTGAGAGACGGCTTCATGTTTTCCACGGGAAATGTTCACGTTTTGATGATATTGAGCTTGATGGCGAGCAGCATCAGCTGCGCGGCATTTTCCACATTCAGTTTTTGCCGTAGCCGTGTCTGCACATTGGCAATGGTCTTGTAATCCAGACACAGTACGGCGGCGATATCTTCTATCGAACGCCCCTGCGCCAGCAGATTGAATACCTCGAATTCGCGTGAGCTCAGGCTGTTGAGAATATCGCCGCCATTGATATTGTGCATGGCGATCTCCTGCGCAATATCGTGGCTCACATACTTACGGTTATTGGCAATGGCAAACACCGCCTCGACCAGCACATCGGGCGCCGAGGCTTTGGTGACATAGCCGCTGGCGCCGGCCTGCAAGGCCCGCGTGGGGAAAATGGCATCGTCGTGCATGCTGAATACCAGCACTTTGGCATTGCGGTCGCGCGAGACGATGCGTTTCAGCGCTTCCAGCCCGCCCATGCCGCGCATGGACAGATCCATCACCACCACTTCTGGCTGGTGCTCCGAGTAAACCCGGTAGGCATCCTCGCCACTATCCACTTCAGCGATCACCTTGATTCCGGATTTTTCCAGCAGGTGGCGATAACCCTGCCTGACCACGGCATGATCATCCACCAGCATCACTCTTACTGCACCTTGCATTACACCATCTCCTTCTTTTGGGTTGTGGGGATGACCGCGCGTATTCGGGTGCCGGTGCCAGCGGCACTGGATAACTCGAATTTGCCGTCAACCGCCTTGATGCGCTCGCGCATGCCCGCCAGCCCCAGGCCTTTATGCGGCCTGGTCAGCGGTATGCCGCAACCATTGTCTTTTATATCCACCATCAGGCTGCCATCCTGCATGAAAAGGTGCACTTGGATCAGGCTGGCCTGAGCATGGCGCGCCGCATTGGTAATCGCCTCCTGAATGACGCGGTAGATATTGATGGTCAGCTTGTCATCCAGATGGTCTATCTTATGATCCATCGCATGCTCTATCGTCAGCTCGTAACGCGTGCCATTGGACGGGTATTTCCAGGTGTCGATCAAATGCTGCAGGGCGGCGCTGAGCCCCAGTTCATCCAGCGCGGCGGGCCGCAGGCGATGGATAAGCTGGCGTGCCGAACGGTAGATATGATCCGAATGCGCAATGATATTGACCGCGACTTCGCTGATATGGGCCGGCAGGTCCGGCATGTTAGCCAGGCTGGTGGCGTTGGCTTTGATGGCGTTGAGATACTGGCCCATGTCGTCATGCAGATCGCGCGCAATATGGCGGCGCTCTTCTTCTTGCAGCTCCAGCGCCTGCCGCAGCAAAAAGTGATTCTCCTTGAGCAGGTTGGAAATCTCCGACTCGGCGGTTTTGATCTCGGTAATATCCGCCGCAAATACGTGCAGAAACTGCAAAGCGCCATCCTGACCGAAATGCCCGAGCACGCGCGCCATGGCATAAGTGCGTTTGCCATAGAGGCCGATCACGCTCAATTGCTCCACATCCACCTTCTGATGCTCTTCGACCACCTGCAGCAGATGCGCCCATGACGGGCCATGCTGCAAACAGTCGGCCAGGTTGTTACCCACCGCGAGCTCAGGTGACTGTATCTCCAGAAAGCCGGCCATGGCCGGGTTGCACATCTGGATCACGCCCTGAGTACTGACCACGGCATTGCCAGCCAGATTTTCATTAAAGAGTGTCTGAAATTGCAGGCGCTCGGCGATGAGTGCCTGTTCGGTCTGGCTGCGGTGGCGTACTTCGCGTTTGATCTCCTGCCAGCGGCGCCAGGCAAACCAGCTCATGGCGAGCGTGGCGACCGCCAGGGCGTAGGGAAGCTCGTCAATGTCGTATTCATCCTGACTGGTTATTGTCCAGTCGATGAAAATTTCCGACAGCTCAAAGTAGCCAGCCAACAGGTAAGTCAGGATGAAGCTGCAGGGGACGAGCGCAAATTCCAGCAGGACATTCCTTCTATCCAGCTGCTTGCCTAAGGTAATGGGGGCGAACGGGATGCGCATAAATAGTCAGTATGCGCGAGGCCGCCGCCTCGCCCTAGCGACTCGCTCCCGAATCTGACCGGGAGCTCATCCTTACATTGTTACAAAATGTAATGAAGTATTACAAATTGTGAATATGTGAATTTTTCCCTGCGCAAAAGTGAATGGCGCACCTCGTGCCGCAAAGGCAGGTTTGCGATAGTTCGTCGTCGCTCTACGACAGTGGAAGCGAGGGAGTAGGACTATATCAAACATACGAGGAGGATTCCGAAGATGAAGGCAAGAATAACAGCTACTGGCTTTGCCGTTGCTGGATTGGCATTGTCAGCGATGCTGCCGTCCGTTGCTGCGGCAGCGGATAGCCTGGAAGCGCTGGGGGCCAATCCCAATAACTGGACGATGCAGACAGGGGATTACACGGGGCAACATTACAGCCGCCTTTCACAAATCACGACAGGTAACGTCAAGAACCTGAAAGCGGCCTGGTCATTCTCCACCGGCTTGCTGCACGGTCATGAAGGTGCACCGCTGGTGATTGGCGACATGATGTATATCAATACGCCATTTCCAAACAACACCTTTGCGCTGAATCTGGCCGAACCTGAAAAAATCGTCTGGCAGCACAAGCCCAAGCAGGATGCTTCCGTTAAGGCCGTGGCTTGCTGTGACATCGTCAACCGTGGTCTCGCCTACGATGATGGTCGCATCTTCAAGACCCAGCTGGATGGTCACCTGGTGGCGCTCGATGCCAAGACCGGTAAAGAGCTGTGGAAGATGGAAAACTGCGATCCTGCAGTAGGTTCCACCATTACCCAGGCGCCTTTCGCCGTTAAGGGCAAGGTGCTGGTCGGTTGCTCCGGTGCTGAACTGGGCGTGCGCGGTTACGTCACTGCCTATGATCAGAAAACCGGTGAACTGGTATGGCGTTCGTTCGCTACAGGTCCTGACAATGAGCTCAACCTGGCCAAGGACTTCAACAAGGATAACCCGCACTACGGTCAGATGGGCCTCGGCACCAAGACCTGGGAAGGCGAAGCCTGGAAAATTGGCGGCGGCACCAACTGGGGCTGGTATGCCTATGATCCCAAGCTGAACCTGTTCTACTACGGTTCCGGCAACCCTGCACCATGGAATGAAACCATGCGTCCTGGCGACAACAAGTGGACCATGACCATCTGGGCACGTGATGTCGACACTGGTGCTGCCAAGTGGGGCTACCAGAAGACACCTCATGACGAATGGGACTTCGCTGGTGTTAACCAGATGATCCTGACCGATCAGGCAGTAAACGGCAAATCGCAGCCGCTGCTGACCCACGTTGACCGTAACGGCATCATGTACACCCTGAACCGTCAGACCGGTTCTATCGTACAGGCGGCCAAGGTTGACCCTGCGGTGAACGTGTTCAAGAAGGTGGACCTGAAGACCGGCCTGCCAGTGCGTGATCCTGAATTCAGCACCCGCATGGACCACAAGGGTACCAACATCTGCCCATCCGCCATGGGTTTCCACAACCAGGGTCTGGATGCCTACGATCCTGACAGCCGTACCTTCTACTTCGGCCTGAACCACATCTGTATGGATTGGGAGCCGTTCATGCTGCCATACCGTGCAGGTCAGTTCTTCGTTGGCGCAACGCTGGCGATGTACCCAGGCCCTAACGGCCCAACCAAGAAGGAAATGGGTCAAGTACGTGCCATGGACGGTGTGACTGGCGAAGTGAAGTGGACCAAGTGGGAGAAGTTCTCCGTTTGGGGCGGCACATTGGCTACCAAGGGTGGCCTGGTGTTCTACAACACACTCGACGGCAATATCAAGGCACTCGACAAGACCAACGGTAAGGAAATCTGGAAGTTCAAGATGCCTTCCGGTGCGATTGGTGCGCCTATGAGCTACGCCTACAAGGGTAAGCAGTACATCGCGACCAACTACGGTGTAGGCGGCTGGCCTGGTGTAGGTCTGGTATTTGACCTGACCGATCCAAGTGCTGGTCTGGGCGCGGTAGGTGCGTTCAAAGAACTCCAGAGCTACACCCAGATGGGTGGTGGTGTGATGGTGTTCGGTCTGTAATGCAGGCCTTGTGATTAGGCCGCCGGTACCCGGCACGATGGCAGGGTGCCGGCGGTTTTTATCCCATAGCTTAGTTCTGTGCGGTTTTTAAAGATCATCACGGTGTGTTTTAAGGGAAAGCAATGAAACTGATTAAGTGGAGTGTGATGTTCGCCATCTGGGCGGGCGCGTTCGGTGGGCAAGCTGCCATGGCGCAAGACAATGCGCAAATCAAGACCAAAGCCGACAGTCCATTACGAATTTGTGCGGGTGAGGATGAGCTGCCTTACTCGAATACCCGGCAGGAAGGGTTTGAAAACCGGATTGCCGATGTGCTGGCCAGCGAACTTGGCCGCAAGGTGGAAAACGTCTGGTGGAAAGATGCGCGCTATGTGGTGCGTGATCTGCTGGATAAGGACCAATGCGATGTGATTATTGGTGCAGATGAGAACGACCCGCGTGTCGCCACCACGCCGGCGTACTACCGTTCCGGGTATGTATTTGTGTACAAGAAAGACAAGGGCGATCTCGGGCTGACCGACTGGAACAGCCCTTACCTGAAAAAATCCACCACCCAGATAGGCTGGATTCCGGAAACCCCACCAGAGGTGATGCTGGTGCAGATCGAGCGCTTTGTCGACATGTTCCAGTACAAGGCCGAGATCTCGAATTACAAATCGCCACGCAACCACTACATCAAATATGACCCGTCGCGGGTGGTGAATGATGTGGTCAATGGCCGTGTGGATGTAGCGGTGCTGTGGGCACCTGCGGCATCCCGTTACGTCAAGCAGTCCAGCGTGCCACTGGTGGAAAAGCTGGTGGTGGATAACGCGAAAAAATCCAATGGTGAGCGCGTGCCGCACCAGTTCTCGGTGAGCGTTGGTGTGCGCAAAGGCGATACCGAACTGCTTAAGCAGATTGAGCAGGCGCTGGTAAAACGCAAGGGCGACATTGACGCCATCTTGCAAGCGGAAGGCATACCGCTGCTGCCAATCAACAAGCCATGAGTGCTGCGGATCAACAGCGCTCAAGCACGATTTTTCAATAAGCAATAAAGGGTAATGCAATGCGTAAACGTCACACACTGATACTGATCGGGGCGCTGCTGGCGACCACCGTGTCTGTTTTTGCGGATGACCTGATCTTCCGCGGCACCATCTCGGGCGACATGCTCGATTTCAAGGGCCTCAACGAGACGGAAACCGATGCGGTGAAGAAATTCAAGCAGACCGGCGTCAACCCCTACAACGGCAATGCCGAGGTGATCAAAAAAGGTGAAAGCCTGTTCTCTACCGCCTGCTCTGGCTGCCATGGCCACCTGGCCGAAGGCAAGCTGGGCCCGGCCTTGTCCGATGACTACTGGACCTACCCCAAGAACGCCACCGACAAAGGGTTGTTCGAGACCATTTTTGGCGGTGCGGAGGGCATGATGGGCCCGCAACGCGGCCGTCTGACGCAGGATGAAATGCTGCAGATCATGAGCTGGGTGCGCTCCATTTATAACGGCGATCCCGATAAAGCCAAATGGCTCAATAACTAAGTTTTTGTATCACTCCCTTCGCGATGTGATCCTGGCCGCGCGAAGGGTTCTTTCACTGCCGGGTATGAGGAGGAATGCAATGCAAAGCAAAAATTGGCTCAAGCACGGTCTGATGGGCGTGGCGGTTTTGGTATTTTCATCCAGTGCTTTTGCTTACGATGGCACCAACTGCAAGGAGCCCGGCAACTGCTGGGAACCCAAACCAGGTTTCCCGGACAAGATTGCCGGTTCCAAATACGACCCCAAGCATGATCCCGTAGAACTCAGCAAGCAGGAAAAGGCCATCAAGGCCATGAACGAGCGCAACGCCAAGCGCGTGGCCAACCTGAAGGAAACAGGTCAGTTCAAGTACGACGTCAAGTAAGGCTGGCGTTATCCGGCGCAGCGGAGGGTGCACCTCGCACTGTCCGCTGTTTCCGGTGCCATGGCTGGCATGCCAATTCAACCAACGCCCCAGCGCGAATTAGCCTTCTGCGCGAATTAACCCATAGTGAATTTCATGAATCCGACACCTTCTGCACTGGCCGACTGGCGTGAACGCGCCACGGCGTTTGAACAATCCCTCAATGCGGTTGTGCTAGGACAGGCCCACCCCGTCCGTTCCCTGCTTATTTCGCTGTTTGCCCGCGGACATGTATTGCTTGAAGGCGATGTCGGTGTGGGCAAGACCACTTTGCTGCGCGCTGCGGCCCGCGCCTTGGGCGGGGCATATCAACGCGTGGAAGGCACGGTGGACCTGATGCCTTCTGACCTGATCTACCACACCTGGATAGACGATGCCGGCCAGATGCGGATTGACCCCGGTCCTTTACTTAGCCAGGGCGAAGCCTTGTCGGTGTTTTTCTTTAATGAAATCAACCGTGCCCGTCCGCAAGTGCATTCGCTCTTGTTGCGTGCCATGGCCGAGCGCAGTGTGACGGCGTTCAACCGCGAATATTATTTCCCGCATTTCATCCTGTTTGCCGACCGCAATCGCGTGGAAAAAGAAGAAACCTTTGAGCTGCCCGGCGCCGCGCGCGACCGCTTTTTCATGGAAGTGCTGGTGCAGTCGCCCACGGACGATGACATCCGCAAGCAGCTGATGTTTGATACCCGTTTTCAGGATACTGATGCGCTTATCGCCAGTGTGCCTGCGGCAGTGCTGCCGTATGACCAGCTCAATGCTGTGGCTGCCAGCCTACAGAAACATGTACAAGCCAGCCCGGCGCTGCAGAATTACGCGCTTGCCTTGTGGCAGGCCACATCGCAGCCGCAGGATGTGGGCGTACAGCTTTCGGGCATTGATGTTTCCAGCCTGGTGCTGGCCGGTGCCAGCCCGCGCGGCATGGGCATGCTGATGCGCGGCGCGCGCGTGGTAGCGTGGCTCGCCGGGCGCGATTACCTGTTACCGGAAGACATACGTGAAGTGTTCTACGACATTATTGCGCACCGCGTGTTTTTGCAGCCGGTGCATGAGCTGCACCGCGATGTGATCGCGCCCGCGCTGATGGACGCCATCCTGGCGCAGGTGGCGGCGCCGTGAGCCTGTTGTCCTCTGTTCCCGAGCTGATTCACTACTATGTGAAATGGCGTGCCAACGGCTTGCGCGCCGGGGCACATGTGGGCCGCATTGCCGGATCCGGCAGCCGCTTTCGCGGCCATGGCCCTTTGCTGGATAACCCGGATCCCCGCCGGATTGATGTGCGCGCTACCGCCCGTGATCCCTACCGGCGCTTGCTGGTGAAGATGTACCAGCAAAATGTCTCCCTGCCAGTGTGGGTGGTGGCCGACTGGTCGGCCTCCATGGCGTTTGAGGGCGGGCAGGGCGCACACAAGATTGAGGTGATTGCCGACCTGTGCGAACAACTGGCCTGGTCTACCTGGCGCATGGCAGACCGGCTGGGATTCATTGCCTGTAATGATGGCATTGTGCGCCCGCTGCAAGTGCCTGCGCGCTGCAGTCGCCTGCAAGGCAGCGCCATTCGCCAGCGACTCATGCAGGCGCCAGCCCCGCAAGGCAACGCCCATGGCCTGGCTACTGCTGCCGCCGAGATCGGCCGCGAGCGTGCGCTGGTATTTCTGGTGACGGATGCGCATTACCCCTTGCCTGACCTGCAAAACGTGCTGCAAAGCCTGAGCGGCCATGATGTGGTGCCCGTGGTGCTGTGGAACAGTGCCGAATACAGCGGCTTGCCGCGCTGGGGTTTTGCCCGCTTCCGCGATGCCGAAACCCGGCAGGAACGCCTGCTTTGGTGCCGCCCCCGCCTGCAGCAAAAAATGAATGCCGCCTATGAGGCGCGTCGTCAGGCCATTGCCGAGGTCTGCGCGCAATGGGGGCGCCTGCCGTTTTTTATCAGCGATCGCCTGCAAGCGCGGGCGCTGACGCATTACTTCATGGAGTCGGCACGATGATGCCAGTATGGAATCCGTGGTCACGGGGCAGATGCGGCCGCATCGGTTGGCTGGTGATATTCACCCAGGCATTGCTAGGTTTGTCGATCGCTACTGCATATGCCGCCAACGATGTGCAGGTGCAAAGCCATTATCGCGAGGCCGGGTATTTTATTGGTGATGTGATTGATGAGGTGGTGGATATCAGCGTCATGCCCGGTGCCACGCTGGTGGAAGAAACCCTGCCGCGCAGTGGCGATGGGCAATGGATAGAGTTGCGGGAGGTGCATGTGCAGGAAAATGCCCCTGAGCATGGCCGTTTCAAGCTGCATCTGCGCTGGCAGTTATTCAAGGCGCTGCGCGAGACGCGCACTATTCCACTGCCTGCGTTCACGGTCAATCTCCGCCAAGGCCAGGCGGTTGTGCCGGTAAAGATACACGAGCGGCAGGTCATGGTGTCGCCCTTGCTGCCGGTGATTCTCGATACCAGCCAGACCAGCTTGCGTCCCGACAGCCTGCCGCCACTGCGCGATACAACGCGACCAATGCGCCATACCTTGCTGGCGCTGACGCTGACCGTGCTGGCCACGCTGTGGCTGCTCTGGCGTCACGATAAACCACCTTTCCGCTGGGCAGTAGCCGGACCCTTCACATCGGCTTGCCGCCGCCTGCGCGGCCGGCAGGGGCGCAAGCTCAGCCTGGCGCAGCGCTTTGCCGTAGCGCACCACGCCTTTAATCAGGCCGCGGGTCGCACGGTATTTGCCAGCGATGTGCCGTTATTACTGACACTGCGCCCCGAGCTTGCGCGCCTGCAGCCGGAGATCGAAGCATTTTATGCGCGCTCTGCCCGCGTGTTTTTTGCTGAGGCCAGCCTTGCCGGGGGCGCGGATGACGCCGCCGCTATCAAGCGATTGCTGACCGCCTGCCGCGCCCTGGAGCGAGGTCGTCAACCTTGAGTGCATTGGGATTTGATACACCAGCCGCCCTCTGGCTGCTGGTGCTGGCGGTGCTGCCCTTGTGGCGCCATGGGCAAACGCTGTTGCGCCATCCTGCCATGCTGCTGATGCCGGAGGATCGCTGGTCCCGCGCCCTGGCGTGGACGCTGCGGTTGCTCGGCATGCTGGCGATCATCACCCTGGTGCTGGGCATGGCGGGCCTGCATCTGCGCGAATCCGAGGTCGAGCGCGTGGGCCATGGGGCGCACATTATGGTGGTGCTGGATCGCAGTGCCAGCATGAACGATGACTTTGCCGGCAAGTATATCCAGAGCGCCGATGCCAGCCAGAACCCTTCCAAGCTCAAGGCTGCACGCGATGTGCTGTCGCAATTCATCCAGAGCCGCCAGCAGGATCTGGTCGGGTTGATTACCTTCAGTACCTCGCCGGTGTTTGTATTGCCGCTGACGCACGACCAGGTGGCGCTGAAAGCCGCACTCGATAGCGCCGAAGCGCAAGGCATGGGCTTTACCGCCGTGGCGCGCGGCCTGGGCATGGCGCTCGATTACTTCAAGGGCAAGCCGGTGACTGGCGCACGCCTGATCCTACTGGTGTCGGATGGCGGTGCGCATATCGATAGCCAGACCCAGGATCGTATACGCAGCTGGTTTGCCAGTGAGCATGCGGCATTGGCCTGGATTTATATACGCGGCACCAATTCCCCCAGCATCTTTGTGCAGCCGGGCGAGGGCGACGATGCCGCCAGTGCGCCTGAGTACTTCCTGCATGAGTACTTCAAGACCCTGGGCGTGCCTTACCAGGCATATGAAGCAGAAAACCCGCGTGCCCTTGAGGCTGCCCTGCGGGATGTCGGCAATATGCACAACCTGCCTTCGCATTACTTTGAAAAACAGCCACGCCGTGATCTGGCCGGGCTCTGCTATGCCGCAGCCCTGCTGTTGCTGGCATTGCTGTATGGCGCAAAACGAATGGAGATATCGCAATGGCACGCATGATCTTGTGGCGCGAGACCCTGGCCTGGAGCCTGCTTGCCGCTGGTCTAGGGCTCACTGCCTGGCAAGGCTGGCAATGGCTGCAGGCCAGCCAGATCAATGAAGCACTGCATCAGCCCAAGGAGCCGCTGGATAAACATGCGCCCTGGCTGGCGCAGACTCACGAGGGGCAGATGCTGCAGGCCTGGCAACTGACAAGGCGCGGTGACAGCAGCCATGCCCTGGAACTCTATGGACGGCTGGAGCCGCAGCTTGCTCCCACCTTGCTGGCGCGTGCCAAATACAATATGGGCAATGCTTATCTGTCCACCGCACTGGGCGCGCTGAGTGAAGAGGGCGCGCTGGCTTACAACCAGGCTGCCCCCTTGCTCGCCATGGCCAAGGATGCCTACCGCGATGCCCTGCGCCATGACCCGCAGCTGTGGGATGCGCGGCACAACATGGAGCTGGCGCAACGTGCCAGCCCGGATATCACGCCCGGCATTCGCAATGAACAATCCCAGGAAGAAACTGAGCTCAAAACCACCACCGAGCGTGCCTGGCCGACCATCCCCGGGTTTCCCAAGGGTATGCCGTGAAGCATGGCTGGCGTTTACGTTTGACGGAGGCACCGGGCCGGACATTGCTGCTGGTGGCCTGCCTCCTGATGCTGCCGGTATTTTTGCATCCGCAGCTGCCCTTGCCGCGCAAGGTGTATGCGGTGGGGTTTGTCATCGATATTACTCAGAGTATGAACGTGCGCGATGGCGGCCCCGGCGGTATCGCCCGTCTGGCTTTCGCCCGGCAAGCGGTACGCGATGCCTTGCGTCATCTGCCATGCGGCTCGCTGGTCAGCATTGGCATGTTTACCGAGCGCGATGTGTCCATGCTGTTCAAGCCCATGGAAGTCTGCGCGCATTTCAGCGTGCTGGATGAAGCGGTGGAGCGGCTCGACTGGCGCATGGCGTGGGCGGCGGATTCGTTTATCACCCACGGGCTTTATCGTGGCATAGAAGAAACCCGCAAGCTCAAGCTCGATACTCTGGTGTTTATCACCGATGGCCAGCAGGCACCGCCAGCCAATCCGCGCTATATGCCGGTGTTTGACGGCAAGCCTGGCGAAGTCGGCGGCATCATCGCCGGCGTCGGCGGCCGCCAGCGGCAAGCCATCCCCAAGCTGGATGAGAACGACAATATCACCGGCTACTGGGTGCCGGAAGATGCCATGCAATTTGCCACCTTTGGCATGGCCGCGGTGCAGTCCGTGCAGGAGATGGAAGGCTATCACGGCCGCAATGCACCGCATGGCGCCCACCCCGAGGGCAGTTATACCGAACATATGTCGGCCCTGGATGAACCCGGCCTGCAGGAGCTGGCCAGGATTACCGGCCTGCAGTACCTACATCTGCAGGACAACGGCCAGCTGGCCGATGCCTTGCGCCAGAACACCCAGCACCGGCAATGGGTTGCCAGCGATATCCGGCCGCTGTTTGCCGGGCTGGCTTTGCTACTGCTGCTGGCCTCGTACTTTCCCGCTTTTATTTCATCATTGTTCAAGAAAGGAAAACCATGAAATCATGGATTGCTGCATTGTTATTAGCCTTGCCGGTAGCGGCGTGGGCGCACGGACCCACCCCGCAAAAGGCGGAGGAGACGGTGGAAATTAACGCCGCACCCGCCGCCGTGTGGGCCAAGGTCAAGGAGTTTGGCGGCATCGCCAGCTGGCAGCCTGCGCTGGAAAAAGTCGCGGCAGAAGGCGGCAATGGCAACGGTGCCAAACGCACGCTGACCTTCAAAACCGGTGGTGTACTGGAAGAAGAACTGGATGACTATTCGGATGCCGAGATGCGCTATGCCTATCGCATGGGCCGCGATATGGACATCAAGGCCTTGCCGGTCAGCTCGCTGAATGGACGTCTGGAAGTCACCCCGGGCAAGGATGGCAAAACCATCGTCACCTGGAAAGCCCGTTTTTACCGCGCCTTTACCGGCAATGAGCCGCCAGCCGGGCAAGACGATGCGACGGCCGTAGAAGGCGTGACGGCATATTTCCGCCAGGGCCTGGATCAGCTGAAACAAAGCGTGGAGGCAGGCAAGTAATGTTCGGGAATTTTTCCCGGGGTTTTTCGGGAGTCCCAGTGTAGTGACAACCGACGGCGACCTTTAGTATGCAACACATGCTCTAGTGCAATTGAAATGTCAGGAATGACGGTTCGCGTGTCGCACAAGGTTCAGGCATACTCCATAGAAATTCAACCAGACTTGCTCTCCAGGTCTGGTTTTTTTTTGCCGCTTTCCATGCCGGTGCCTCCAAATTAACGCTTGTGAAATTGTGTGGATGCGATTATCTTAAAATTGCTTGCACAGCCCTGTGCTGACAGCCTGCAAGCGGCTTGATCCCTATAAAAACCTTCCATAAACAACAGGTGATGTCTTGCTAGAGGCAACGATAGCCAATCCTTTTTTTTCCGCGCTGATGTCGGGCATGTCGGACGAAGCCTATCTGGTGGATGCGCACAGCATGCAACTGGCCTGCGTCAGCAGTCAGGCGCTGGTCAGCCACCAATGCACGCTCAGGCAATTACATGCGAAGCCTTTGCATGCCGTGCTCGGCATGGCGGAAACCGAACTGGCGCAATGGCAGGCGCAATGTGTGCATCAGCCGCACGGTGCGCCACTGACCACCCTGTTATTGCCCAAGGTGGAGGGTGAAAAAGGCCGTCGCGCCGGCGACAGCACCAAGGTGAGTTTTTTTGAAGCTGAAGGGCGGTCATGGATGCTGGTCATGAAAAACAGCGTCAGCCGCTCCGCCATGCAGGCGCTGGATGACAGCGAATCGCGCTTTCAGGCCATTGTGGCCAACACACCAGGGCTGGTGTTCCAGTTTCGTTTGCTGGGACCGGGACGCCTGGGCTTTATCTATCTGAGCGAAGCGTGTTACGCCGTGCTGGGCATTACCGAAGCCGAGCTGACCAAGACGCCATCGCAGTTTTACCGGCTGATGGCAGAGGAAGACCGGCCCTCATTCCGCGAAGCCTTGCTGACCTCGGCCAGCGAGATGACCGTGCTGAACTGGGAAGGCCGTATCTGGATCAAGGCCTGGCAGGATACTAAGTGGATCAACCTGCGCGGCAGCCCGATCAAACTGCATGATGGTGAAGTGCAGTGGGGCGGCATTATCACCAATATCACGCAGAGCAAGAATGAGAAACTCGAGATCGAGCGCTCGCGCCAGCGCATGGCCGAGCTGTCTGCCCACCTGACACAGGTGAAGGAGCAGGAGCGGCGGCGCATCGCCCGCGAAATACACGATGATCTCGGTGGCAACCTGACCGCCATCAAGATCGGCCTGACCTCCATCATCAAGCGTATCAATACCGATGAGCCCAAGCTGGTGGAGAAGGCGCACAATCTGGAAAGCATCGTCGATCGCACCTTTGATATCGTGCATCGTATTGCCAGCGATTTGCGGCCCGATGTGCTGGAACTGGGTATCGTGGCGGCGTTGGAGTGGCAATGCGGCCAGTTTGAGAAGCAGTTTTCCTTACCGTGCCGCTTTTACAGCTCGCAGCCCGAGCTGGCGGTGAGCGCCGATGAAGCCATTACGCTCTTCCGTATTTGTCAGGAGGCCATGTCGAATATCGCCAAGCATGCCCGGGCTAAACAGGTGGAAGTCGAGCTTTTGGTGGAAGACCGCGATATCATGCTGCGTGTCGTCGATGACGGCCAGGGCATACGCATGCAGGACCAGCATAAATCCAACTCTTTTGGTCTGCGTGGCATGCGGGAGCGGGTTGCCGCGCTGGATGGCAGCCTGGAAGTCGAGAAGCGTGTACGTGGGGGTACAGCGGTGCAGGTTAAAATTCCACGCAGTCTCAAGTAAGATTGCGATATAACGAAGGTAATACGGGGACAAGCATTTATATGCCTGCAGATAAAAAAATAAAGGTCATCATTGCCGATGATCACGCGATTCTTCGCGAAGGGCTAAAGCAGATATTGTCGGAAACCGAGGATATCGAAGTGATCGCCGAGGCACAGAACGCCAGCGAAGCCATCCACTACGCGTGCAAACTCGATGCCGATGTACTGCTGCTGGATATTTCGCTGCCGGATCGCAGCGGCATTGATGCTCTGCGCTACATCAAGAAAGAAAACACCAAGATCGCCATCCTCATGCTGTCCATGCACCGCGAGGATCAGTACGCCATCCGCTCGCTCAAGGCTGGCGCCGCAGGTTACCTGGGTAAGCAGGGTGCATCGTCCGAACTGGTGAATGCCATCCGCGTCATCGCCAAGGGCAAAAAATACATTACGCCGGAAGTGGCCGATGCCCTGGCCAATCAGGTGATGGATACCGAAAAACCCCTGCATGAGTCGCTGTCTGACCGTGAATTCCAGACGCTGACCTTGATTGCCTCTGGACTCACCGTGGGCGAGATTGCCCTGCGGCTGTCGCTGTCGGTCAAAACCGTCAGCATGTACCGCACCCGCCTGCTGGAAAAAATGCAGCTGAAGCACAACGCCGAGCTCACGCATTACGCGATTAAAAACAACCTGGTGGATTAGTCTGTCGCCAGTCTGAGACAGCATTGCTGGCAGCCATTGCCATCGTTGATGCCTTGTCCTGACAAGCTCAGCCGTGGTATTGCCGATTTAAGCCACTTTTACCTCCCTGTTAGCCTGTTTGCATTGTCGTCGGTTTGATTAGCATGTCGTGATCAAACTATAGACGGAGCCTTTGCCCGCGTGGCAATGGATTAAGCGACATGGCAGACCCTCATCTCCATTCTATCTATCAGCAAAAACCCGCCTTGCTTGGCCAGGAGATCCTGGCGCGGCTGGAGGCGCGCGATATTGCGCCTACGCCGGAAGCCTATCAGGCCTTGTATCTGGAGTTGACCGGCCAGCCGGCGGCGACGCCGGCCATTGCCCCACAAGAGGGCGTGGCCGAGCCTGTTGCCCCCGACATGCTGGAGCAGCGCTTCAAGAAAGCGGCCCGCCAGCTGGCTAAAAACTCGAATGAAGCGGGCATGAAGCTCGCCTATGCGATTGAAAATGAAGACTGGGATGGCTTGATGGACGGGATCTTCAAGCTGGTCAAGGCATCCGTGGCGATACAGGCGCAGCGCTCGCGCTTTGCCGCCTTTGGCGATCTGACCGATGCGGCAGACGATGGGCGCCCCTGGCAGGATCAGCTGGCCAAGATGCTGGCACATACTTTGCCTGCATTGTTACAGAATGAATCCGAGCTGGCGATGAAGTCACGCCATCTCGCCGAACAGGTGAAGACAACGCAATCTTTCCGTGCCATGCAAAAGGTCATGCGCGAGGTGAATGAACTGAGTTATCGCATCAGCATGCTGACCGAGGATGAGTACGGCAAACAGAAAGCCTTCATCCGATTGCTCAATTTGACACTGGATAGTCTCACTGAAGTGATCCAGACCGACGACCAAGTACTGCATGAAGTGCGGAATTTTCAGAAAATCGTCAATGAGCCATGGGATCAAAGCAAGTTAAATAAGGCTGCAAAGCAGTTGACCAGCCGGGTTTCGGCGCAGCGTGCATGATTTTAAGTAATTGATTTGTATAGTTCTAAATAAAAAAATACGAGAAAGGTTTAAAGATTTGTTAATTACGGCCGTCATCAAACACAAGATTGCTTGATTCGGAATGCTTGAAAATTTAAATAGCCAACCCCGCTAAATTTTCACTAAAAGTAACCGATAAACAATTTAACAGCGGCGCGATGAACGCAATGCTGAAATGCAAAGTAAGTGTTTGAATCAATTAACAAAGGAGAATTACCATGGCTGCTGTAATTAACACCAACATCGCCTCGCTGAATGCTCAACGTAACCTGTCGTCCTCTCAGTCGAGCCTGAATACTTCGCTGCAACGTTTGTCTTCCGGTCTGCGCGTAAATAGCGCTAAGGATGACGCTGCTGGTATGTCCATCGCAACACGTATGGACTCCCAGATTCGCGGTCAAACCGTTGCGGTCCGTAACGCAAACGATGCGATCTCGTTCGCACAAACTGCTGAAGGCGCGCTGGGTAAAGTAACAGATGCACTGCAACGTATGCGTGAACTGGCTGTTCAATCTGCCAATGCTACCAACGGTACTGGTGACCGTTCTAACCTGGATGCTGAATTCCAGCAACTGGCTAGCGAAATCACCCGTCTGGGCACTGACACCAAGTTTAACAGTATCGCTGTGTTCGGCTCTACCAGCATGACGTTCCAGGTAGGTGCAGACAGCGGTCAGACCATCACTGTCAGCGCAACAGCAGCTTCTTCGATCTCAGGCAACATCCTGACCGACACCGCTGCCAATACAGCATTGACTGCGATTGATACGGCCTTGGACACTGCCAATACCAACCGCGCTACGCTGGGTGCTGTGCAAAACCGCTTTGAGTCTGTGATCAGCGCCTTGCAAGTATCGGTTGAAAACCAGTCGGCAGCCAAGTCACGGATTGTTGATGCTGACTTTGCGGCAGAAACCGCCAACCTGACTCGTACGCAGATTCTGCAACAGGCAGGTACCGCGATGTTGGCCCAGGCTAACACCGTACCGCAAAACGTACTGACCCTCCTGAGAGGCTAAGACGTAAGCGAAGGCTAGATGGGATGAATCGCCCGTAGAAGGAACAAAATCCTTCTACGGGCATTCACACAAAGGAGCTAAAAATGTCGATCGCAAATATAAATGCCTATACATATGGCGCTGGCAGCAGCCCCCAGGGTTTGGGTGGCGGCAGAGCCGCAGCGACAGTGTCAGCACCAGCCCAGACCACGGCTGCGCAAAACGACACCAGTAAATCGGCCAGTGATAAGGATATCGCTGCCGCTGTTAAAACCCTGAACAGTTTTATTTCACCCGTGGCACAGAGTGTGCAATTTTCCATGGATCAGGATTCCGGAAAAGTCGTGGTGAAAGTAGTGGATACAGAAACAAACAAAGTATTGCGGCAAATCCCCAATGAAGAAGTATTGGCGATTTCCAAAACCTTGGACAAATTACAAGGTCTGGTTATTAAACAAACGGCGTGATGCCGACAGGTAGGAGAGGATTATGGCGACATTGACAGCATTAGGCACGGGTTCCGGACTGGATCTGGAGACCTATGTAACCGCCCTGGTCAACGCGGAAAAAGGTCCTCTCACTCAGGTAACCGCGCAAAAGACCGCCACGCAATCCAAGATATCGGCCTATGGCACGCTGAAAAGTGCATTGTCTACCTTCCAGTCGAGCATTAGCAGCCTGGCAACGGCGTCCAAGTTCAACCTGCAAACCGCCACCTCCGGTGATACCAGCCTGTTTACGGCCACCGCCACAGGCAGTGCCACGGTGGGCAATTACGCTGTTAACGTGACCCAGCTTGCCCAGGCCCACAAGATCGCCTCGTCGGGTTTTTCCTCGACCAATAGCGTGATCGGTAACGGGACGCTGGAAATCAGCTTTGGCGAATACAACAGCACCACCAATACCTTTACCACCAACGGCAGCAAAACCGGCGCGACCATTACCATTGATTCCTCGAACAACACCCTGGCCGGCGTGCGCGATGCGATCAATTCCGCCAATGCCGGTGTGACGGCTTCGATTGTGAATGATGGTTCCACCAACGGTTCGCGTCTGGTGATCACTTCCAAAGACACCGGCGCTTCCAGCAGCGTCAAGATCAGCGTGACGGATGGCGATGGCAACAGCAGCGATGCCAGTGGCTTGTCGCAACTGGCCTACGACCCGACCAGCACTGCCGGTGCTGGCAAAAACATGACGCAAACTCAGGCCGCCACCAATGCTTTGCTGACGGTGGATGGCATCAGTGTGACCAAATCCAGCAACACGATTACCGATGCGATTCAGGGCGTTACCCTCAATCTGCTTAAGGCGGGGACTGGCACGGCCACCAGTTTGAATGTGGCGACCGATACCGATGGTATCGTCAAGAATGTGCAAGCCTTTGTCGATGCCTATAACGCGCTCGACACCACGATACGCAACCTGACCAATTTCAACGCCACAGACTCCACCAAGTCTGGCGTACTCCTGGGCGATTCCGGCGCACGCTCGATTTCTACCCAGCTGAAAAGCATTTTTACCCAGACCATTGATGGCACCAGCACCTACAGCACCTTGTCGCAGATTGGTGTGGGTTTCCAGCGCGATGGCAAACTGGCACTGGATAGCTCCAAGCTCAAAACGGCGCTGGACACCAATTTCTCCGATATTTCAAAACTGTTTGGTGCCAGCGGCACCACCACGGATGCCCTGACGGCATACAGTGGCAGTTCCACCGCCACCAAGGCCGGCACCTATGCCGTGACTGTCACGCAGCTGGCCACGCAAGGCACCATGGTAGGCGGCAGTGCGCCCAACCTGACGATTACGGCAGGCAGCAATGATAAAGTCACCTTTTCCATTGATGGCACCGATTACAGCATTACGCTGGCTGCAGGCACTTATGCCAGCACCCAGGCCCTGGCTGACCAGGTGCAGCAGCAACTGGTGAGCGCAGGCTCCTTGGCCCAGATCGGCGTGGATGGGGGTGGTGGGCTCAAAATCACTTCGCCCAGCTACGGTTCCGATTCACGTATTACGCTGAATGGCGGCAATGGCGCTGCCGATTTATTTGGTACGGCCAGTTCCACGACCGGGGTGAATGTCGCCGGCTCCATCAATGGCGTCGCCGCCACTGGTTCGGGCCAGAGCCTGAAGGGCGCTACCGGCGATGATTCCGAAGGTCTGTTCGTCAAGATATTGGGTGGCAGCACCGGCAGTCGCGGCACCATCACCTTCAGCAAGGGCTTCGCCAGCCAGTTGAACGAAGTCACCACCAATCTGCTCAGTGACGACGGCCTGGTGGCCACGCGGACCGACGGCCTTAACAGCTCGGTCACGCGCCTCACCAAACAGCAGGATGCATTGAATGACCGTCTGGATGCGATTGAAAAACGCTATCGCGCCCAGTTCAGTGCGCTGGACACCCTGGTTGCCAGCATGAAAACAACGAGCAGCTATCTGACACAGCAGCTCGCCCAGATTTCCGCCAACAGCTAACCCTGCCATTTAAGGAAAAAAGATTATGTTTGGATCTAGTCGTGGTGTGAATGAGTATTCCCGCGTTGGCGTTGAAACCGGGGTTGTTTCCGCCGATCCCCACAAACTGGTGGTGATGTTGTACGAAGGTGCCCTGACCGCCTGCCATACCGCCATCATGCACATGGAAGCCAAGGAAATCGAGCGCAAGGGCGCCATGATCTCCAAGGCCATCATGATCATCGAAAGTGGTTTGCGCCTGAGTCTGGACAAAAAAGCCGGTGGCGAGATTGCTGCCAGCCTGGATGCGCTTTACGGTTATATGAGCGACCGCCTCTATATGGCCAATATCAAGAATGATCCATCGCTGATACAGGAAGTCATACGCCTGTTGGGCGATCTCAAGAGCGCCTGGGAGGCCATTGGTACCCAGAACGCGCCTGACAACGCTCAGTTTCAGCGTGTACAAAATTACGCAAAGGCTTAATGATGAGCGAATCCATGGAAGTGCAAATTTACGAGTCTGTGGCCGATGTCACTGGCGAAATGCTGATGGCAGCGCGCGAACATGACTGGGAGCGCCTGGCGGAGCTGGAGCAGCGTTGTGCGGATTTTGTGCAGCAACTGAAAGCCTGCTCTGAAGAGCATTTGACTGGCTCCTCCCTGCAACGCAAGATCGCCAGCATCAAGAAAATCCTGGCAGATGACCGCGAAATTCGCAATCTGGTGGATCCCTGGATGGTCAAGCTGTCCGCCATGATCAGCAGCAACAGCAACGAGCGCAGACTCGGCAGCAGTTATCGGCAATGATGACCTGCCATGCTGATCAAGCTATCGGATAGTCCAGGGGTTGCGCCGGTTAGCCGGGTAACCCAGGCCCTGCCCACGGTCAGGGTTGCCGATACTGTTCAGGATGTTGATTTCCGTTTTAACCAGTTCATCAAGGGTCAGGATTACCTGGCGCAAGTGATGTCCCGTGCCGATCCCCGGCACTTCAATGTCGATGTCGGTGGCACCTTGCTCAAGATGGACCTGGGGGCGCAGGCCAAGGTCGGGCAAAACCTCACCTTGCGGTTTCTGGATGAAACGCCGACGCCCACCTTCCAGCTTATCTCCGGACTGACGACCGAGGCTGAACCCGAGATTGCCTTGAGCTCCGCCGCCCGTCTCATCGACAGCAAATTACAAGAAGCCCAGAAGCAGGGCGTGCCCACCCGGTTTGAAGCCACAGGCGTAGTCACTCAATCGCCGCAGGCCCCGCAGCAGATGGCGCAGGATCTCAAACAGGCGCTGACGCTCACCGGGCTGTTTTACGAATCCCATCTCAAATCGTTCGCCGAAGGCGCCAGGCCGCTGGCCGCTATCCTGCAGGAGCCGCAGAACCAGCCCAACTCCAATGCCGGCACCATGCTGTTGCCGCAACAACTGGCCGTGCTGGAAAATAGCCGCGTAAACTGGCGTGGCGAAGTCTGGCCGGGCCAGCAGATGCAGTGGTCCATTGAGGTGCAGCAACAGCCGCAGTCCTCCGCTCAGGCCGCTACCCCAGCCGCCGCTCAAGCGCAGGCAATGAATTTGTCTACCGTCCTGCAGCAGTCCATGCTGCCCAATTCTTCGCTGCCGCCGCCCTTGCTTTACCAGCCGCCGACGGTGCCGGTGGAGCAGCGCGCCAACCAGAATGACACCGCTACCGATCATGCCGCTGCGTCGCTGGATTACGAACCTGAAGTCAGCAGCGAGCTATCGCTGGATCTGCCGCAACTGGGGCGGGTGACCGCACGGCTGCGCGTGGTGAATGGCCATATGAGTATTCAGCTGCAGGCGCAGCAGATTGATACCCTGCAAACCATGCGCGCACGGCGGCATCAGCTGTTTGAAGCGCTGGAACAAAGCGGGCAGACGGTGGATGCCCTGGTGGTGGTGCGTGATGGCGAATAAACCGGCGGAATCACGGCTTACCCAGCAGGCCATTGCCCTGGCCTACGAGACTGGCGATTTTGCGCCGCGTGTGGTGGCCAAAGGCCGCGGGTTGGTGGCTGAGCAGATTATTGCGCGGGCGCGCGAGCATGATGTGTTTGTGCATGAATCCAAGGAACTGGTCTCCCTGCTGATGCAGATAGACCTAGATGACCACATCCCGCCCAAACTTTATATGGCGATTGCCGAGATACTGGCCTGGCTATACCGGCTGGAGCAGGATGCCGACGCCGAGCCGCCGCAATACCATCCCTGAGAGCGGGTTGCCGCAGGCGCTTATACCTGCATGTTCATGATGTCCTGATAGGCGGACACCAGTTTGTTGCGTACCTGCAAGGTTGCCTGGAATGAAATATTGGCCTTTTGCCCGGCAATCATCACATCGGACAAACTGACCGAATCATCGCCCATGGCGAAATTCTTGCCCAGGCGTTCGGCTTCAAGCTGCGACTGGTTCACCTGATTCAGGCTGGCTTTCAGTGTTTCGGCGAAGTCGACTTTGGGCGTGCTTGCCGTGATACTGGCAGGCGTGGTTTCCGCCACCGGCGCCATGGCAGGCTTCTGCGTCGCCGCTCTGATCTGCGCCAGCATGGATTCTATTCTGCTGGAATCTATTCCGTTAATGGCCATCTTGTCCTCACTGCATAGGGAATGCTACGAAGCTAATGTATCATTCCCCTTATCTAGCCAGCCCCCAAATAAACCAGTGAAATTCGCTCTATTCCCTCATTTGAAAATGGCGGATGCGATGATAATGACCTGCAATCGGTAATCCCTGCTCAGGGGCCGCGATGAGTACCGGTCAACTGAGCGCGTTTTGAATTGGAGATGGATATGGCTGCAGCACCCGACGCCGTTGTTGAAGCAGCTGCCCCTACTGGCATATTTGGGCAGAACACGGCTGTATTGACCAACAAGGTTTTGCTCGCACTGGGCGTGGCCGCGGTGGTGGCTGTCATGGTGGTGTTCTGGTTGTGGAGCCAGCAACCCGAATACCGAGTGCTATTCTCCAACTATGCTGACAAGGATGGCGGCGCCATTGTCGCCTCGCTTGAGCAGATGAATATCCCCTACAAGTTTTCCGAAAGCGGCACTGCTATCCTGGTGCCTGCCTCGCAAGTACATCAGGTGCGTCTCAAACTGGCAGCCCAGGGCTTGCCCAAGGGCGGCAATATCGGCTTTGAACTGCTGGAAAACCAGAAATTCGGCGTTTCCCAGTTTGTTGAGCAGGTAAATTTCCAGCGCGGGCTGGAAGGCGAACTGGAGCGTAGCATCCAGACTATTTCCGCCGTTGAAGTGGCCCGTATCCACCTGGCCATTCCCAAACCCTCCGTTTTTGTACGCGATCAGCAAAAGCCTACCGCCAGCGTGCTGCTCAATCTGCGTCCCGGCCGCATGCTGGATCAGCAGCAGGTCAGCGCCATTGTGCACCTGGTGGCGAGCAGCGTGCCTGAGCTGCCGATTGCCAATGTCACCGTGGTCGACCAGAACGGCAATCTTTTGTCCGATACCGACAAAAAAGCTGGTCGCAACAACCTCGACCCCACTCAGCTTAAATATGTGGATGAGCTGCAGCAAAATATCGTGCGCCGCGTCGAATCCATTATCGCGCCTATGGTGGGTGCCAAGAATGTCCACGCTGAAGCCAGTGCCGAAGTGGATTTCTCCACGCAGGAGCAGGCTGCCGAAACCTATCGCCCCAACCAGGCCCCGGATGCCATGTCGGTGCGCAGCCAGCAATCCAATGAATCGCAAAGCACTTCGCCTGCCGGCGCTGGCGGCGTGCCTGGTGCGCTGTCCAACCAGCCACCTGCCCCTGCCACTGCACCGCTGAATACTGCCGTGCCTGCCAATGCCGGTGCGCCTGGCGCAGGTACGCCGGCCAATGCAGCGGCCGCCAATGGCGCCAATGCCACCCCGGCCGTGCCTGTGAATTCGCAAAAGAATGTCACTACCAATTACGAGCTGGATAAAACCATACGCTATGTGCAGCAGCCCATGGGCGGCGTCAAACGCCTGACCGTGGCGGTGGTGGTTAATCACAAGCAGGTGGTGGACAAGAAGGGCAAGATCACCAACCGTCCGCTGACCGATGCTGAAAAAGCCGAGATCAGCGAGCTGGCCAAACAGGCCATGGGCTTCAACCAGGAACGTGGCGACTCGCTCACCGTGGTCAACAGCTCGTTTGCCGGTGAAGAAGTTGAAGCGATTCCTGAGCTGCCATTGTGGAAGCAGCCAGAAAATATCGAGATGGCCAAAGAGTGGCTGAAGATGGCCGCAGGCCTGCTGGTAATCTTCCTGCTTTACCGTAAACTGATGAAACCGATGATGCAAAAGCTGGTAAAGTCGGATCAAAAAGAAGCCTTGCCCGCGCCTGGCGATGATGACGCTGCTGTTGTCACGCTGAGTGGCGATGCGGAGGGGGCCGAGGGTGAAAATATGGTCGGGGTGCCAAGAAAGCTGGCCGCCAAGGGTTATGAACAGAACCTGGAGGCCGCCAAGCAGTTGGCTAAGGAAAACCCCAAACTGGTGGCCAGTTTGGTAACGAGTTGGGTGAGTAAAGAATGAGTGAAGATGGCGTGATGAAAAGCGCAATTCTCATGCTCGCATTAGGGGAGGATGAGGCTGCGGAGGTCATGAAGTATCTGAGCCCGAAAGAGGTGCAGAAACTGGGCTCGGCCATGGCCGGCATGAAATCGGTAGAACATGACCAGATTGAAGCCGTCGTGACCGAATTTCTGGATATTGCCGATCAGAAAACCTCCATCGGCCTGGATTCCGACGAATATATCCGCTCCGTGCTTACCAAGGCGCTGGGCGATGACAAGGCTGCCGGCCTCTTGAACCGTATTCTGCAGACGCGCGATGCCAGCGGTATTGAAAGCCTGAAGTGGATGGATGCGCAGACCGTGGCGGAATTCATCAAGAATGAACATCCGCAGATCATTGCCACCATCCTGGTCCACCTGGAGCCAGACCAGTCCGCCGAAGTATTGAGCAATTTTACCGACCGGCTGCGGCAGGATGTGATGCTGCGCATTGCCACGCTGGATGGCGTGAAGCCAGTGGCGCTGCGCGAGCTTAATGAGGTGATGACCAAGCTTCTGACCGGCAATGAAAGTCTGAAGAAGCAGCAGATGGGCGGCATCAAGGCTGCTGCCGAGATCATGAACTACCTGGGCGGCGACAACGAAGCCAGCGTCATGGAAGGTCTCAAGAGCTACGACGAAGACATGGCGCAAAAGATCATGGACGAGATGTTTGTCTTTGATAACGTCATTGATATCGACGACAAGGGTATCCAGGTCATGCTGCGCGAAGTGCAGTCCGAAACCCTTATCGTGGCACTCAAGGGCGCAACGCAGGAGTTGCGCGACAAGATCTTCAAGAACATGTCCAGCCGTGCGGCCGAGATGATGCGTGAAGACTTGGAGACCAAGGGCCCGGTCAAGCTTTCCGAGGTCGAGGCGCAGCAGAAGCAGATTCTGCAGATCATTCGCCGCCTGGCCGACGAAGGCCAGATCATTCTAGGCGGCAAGGGCGACGAGGCGTATGTCTAACGCCACCATCCCCAAGGAAAAGCAGACCGCCTACCAGCGCTGGGAGTTATCTTCGTTTGCCGAGGATAAACCCAAGCAGCCGATGGCCGTGGCGAAAACGCCGCAGGAAAAAGAAGCAGACAGCGCCAAGCTGGCGCAGATGATAGAAAAGCTGCGCCAGGAAGGTTACGCCAAAGGCCTGGAAGAAGGCTATGCCGCTGGCATGGCGCAAGCGCTGGAACAAGCCCAGGCTGAGCGCGAGCAGCTGCAGGTGCTGCTGGGCTCGCTGACCGAAGCCATGTCTGCCTCGGACGAAGCCGTGGGCGAGCAGCTGCTGTCGCTGGCGCTTGATCTTGCCAAGGCCATGCTGAAAACCAAGATTGAGGTGGACCCCACTGCAGTGCTGAGCGTGGTGAAAGATGCCATCCATTACCTGCCTTATGTGCAGCGTCCCGCCCGTATCCTGGTGCACCCTGAAGATGTGAAAACCCTGAAAAACTACCTGGTGGACGATATTGCCGAGCATCACTGGATGATTCAGGAAGATCGTAATGTCGAACGTGGCGGCTGTATTGTCGAGACCGCCGCCAACCAGATCGACGCTACCAACGAGGTTCGCTGGAAACGCATCGCCGATGCGCTTTCCCAGCAGAATGACTGGCTGAAATAATGAGCGCCGCCAATCCTCACGTGCAACGCTGGCACCGCTACCTGCGGGACTGCGGCGAGATACTGGAGATTGTCGAGCCACTGGAAGTGGCTGGCCGCATTACCAAGCTCACCGGGCTGGTGATGGAAGCCGTGGGCATCAAGCTGCCGATTGGCAGCGCCTGCGTCGTGCCTTTGGCCGAAGGCCGCCGTGTCGAGGCCGAAGTCGTGGGTTTTGACGGTGACAAATTGCTGCTCATGCCGCAAAGCGGGGTAGAGGGCATCGTGCCGGGCGCCAAGGTATTTGCCATGGATGTGTCCGATGCCTTGCCCAAGCCCAGCCATTCCAACCCGCCGCGCCGCCGTACTTCGGACCGTGCCCGCCACCTGCCCGTGGGCGATGGCCTGCTCGGGCGCGTGGTCGATGGTGCCGGCCGTCCGCTGGATGATCTGGGGCCCCTGCAGACCCAGAACAGCGTGCCCTTGAATACCCGTCCGTTGAACCCCCTGATGCGCGCCCCGATTACCGATGTGCTCGATGTCGGCGTGCGTGCCATCAACAGCATGCTGACCGTCGGGCGTGGCCAGCGCATGGGCCTGTTTGCCGGTTCCGGCGTCGGCAAGAGCGTGCTGCTCGGCATGATGGCGCGTTACACCACGGCCGATGTGATCGTGGTGGGCCTGATTGGCGAGCGGGGACGTGAAGTTAAAGAATTTATCGAGCAGATTCTTGGCACCGATGGCCTGGCACGCTCGGTGGTGGTGGCTGCACCTGCCGATGTGCCTGCGCTCATGCGTCTGCAGGGCGCCAGCTATGCCACGGCGATTGCCGAATTTTTCCGTAACCAGGGCAAGAATGTGCTGCTGATCATGGATTCACTGACGCGCTATGCCATGGCCCAGCGCGAGATCGCACTGGCGATAGGCGAGCCACCTGCCACCAAAGGTTATCCGCCCTCCGTATTTGCCAAGCTGCCTGCCCTGGTGGAGCGCGCTGGTAACGGCCGCCCCGGCGAGGGCTCGATTACGGCGTTCTACACGGTGCTGACCGAAGGCGATGACCAGCAGGACCCGATTGCCGATGCCGCACGCGCCATTCTGGACGGGCATATCGTGCTGAGTCGCAGCCTGGCCGAAAGCGGCCATTACCCGGCGATAGACATCGAGCAATCCATCAGCCGGGCCATGCATAACATAACCTTGCCCGAACATCAAAAGCTATCAAGACGGTTAAAGCAGCTCAATTCGCGGTATACACGCAGTGCGGATTTGATTAATGTAGGAGCATACGAAGCTGGCAGCGACCCGGTCCTGGATGAGGCGATTGCCAAGCACACGAAAATCGAAGCGTTTTTGCAGCAGGACATTGCAGAGCGCTCGGATGTTGAACACAGCATTGCTGAGCTTGCGGCGGTAGTGGCAGGCTAATTATGAGTAGGGGGCAGAATGGCTGCACAATCACTGGTTCTGGTGACATTGACCGAGCTGGCTGGCAAGGAGGCCGATCAGGCCGCTGAGAAGCTGGTGGCACTCAACAAGCTGCTCGAAGATGCACAGGTCAAGCTCACCATGCTGACCGAATACCGCAACGACTACATGGCCAAGCTGGCGCGTGATCTCGAAACCGGCATGGATGCCCAGTCGTATCAGAATTTTCAGTCTTTCATCCGCAAGCTTGATCAGGCGGTGGGAGGCCAGCAGGAATCCGTAGAGCTGGCGCGCAGCCGCGTTTCAGCCCAGCGCATCGTCTGGCAGGAATGCCAGAAAAAGAAATTATCTTATGAGGTACTGGCAGAGCGCTCGGAAAAGAAAGCGCACCAGCAGGAGCAAAAACGCGACCAGAAACTGATGGACGAGCACGCCATGCGTAGTAGCCGTCAACCTGGCCGAGGCTAGCTCCCCACTGCGAAAGAGTGAATCATGCAAAATACCCCGTTACCGATTATTTCCAGCACGCCACCCAGCAATGGCATGGGCGCCATGAATGCCCCCAAGTCCACCACGACGGACAATGCGGCGGCCACCAACAGTTTTCAGAAGGTGCTGTCGAACCAGGTACAGCAGCGCCAGCAGAAGAACGATAACCAGCAGGGCAAAACCACGACGGTGAAGTCGCCGCAGGGCGAGCAGAAGGCCGCGGATGCCAAGGCGGCAGAAGCGAAGGCCGATGCCAAAAAAGACGCGGCAGACAGCAGCGCCAACATTGCGCCTGAGCTCGCTGACCAGTTCAAGGACCTTGCCTTGCTGGCCAAGCAGGGCAAAGAACTCAAGGGCAAGCCTGAAAAATCCGACGAGACCAAACAAGCAACCGATGCAGCCCCTGTATTGACTACAGACCCGGCTATCGCGGCGCTGGCTGTGCCGGCCAATGTGCCGGTAGCGCCAACGGACAAGCCTGCCTTGACCACGGAAGATGCCGCCGCCCAGAAACCACAGGTTGAAACGGCGGACAGCCGCCCGCGTGGCCGTTTGGATCAGGAGCTGGGCAATATGCTGGCGCAAAGCCGCACGGACAGCACTGATGCCAGCCAGCTGGCGCAGGCCGGTGATGACAAGGCCGACATGAGCGCCTGGCTGGAGAAAATGCTGCCTGGCTTCAACAACGGCGAAAGCAACAAGCTGACCGAGCAACAAACCGCCAAGGTGGATAACAGCGCCACCATTACCCAGGCACAGGCCGTTGCCGCCACCACGCCCATGAACCCGGTGCAGGCGAGCGAAGCGGTCGGTAGTTCCAATACCATTACGGCATATCCTGGCCGCGCAGGCTGGGATCAGGCCATCGGTCAGAAGGTGGCCTGGATGGTTGCCGGTGGCGAGCAATCGGCCACCCTGACCCTTAACCCGCCGGATATGGGGCCGCTGCAAGTGGTGATCCATGTTCACAATGACATTGCGGATGCCACGTTCATGTCCAACAATCAGGAAGTCCGCCAGGCGCTGCAGGATGGCATGTCCAACCTGCGCGACATGCTGAATGCCTCCGGTATACAGCTGGGGCAGAGCAATGTCGGCGAGCATACGCAATCCCAGCAGCAGCTGGCAGAATCAGGTGGCCGTAGCGGCCGCGCTTCCGGCACTGCCACGGAGGAGGGCGGTAGTGCCGCCGCTGCCGTGCAGACTACCGTGGTGCGTAGCGGCAACGGCATGGTCGATACCTTCGTTTAACCTGTTTTTTACATACTTCGGCAGGCGCATTTCGGCGCCTTGCCCACCAATCAGCATCCGTCCGCTGCTTTGATAGCGGCCCGGATGCCCGTCCGGCGCTTCCCGCCGCGCGCTCTCTGCCCGATTTGGGCTATTTTTCTCCCTCTTTTCAGCGCATCTTGGTATCCTTGTTTTTTTCATAATAGAAGCGTCCAGATAGACGCAGTTACAAGGGAAGAGCATTAGATGGCAAAAGATCCAAAAGCGGCAGCGCCCGCAGAAGAAGCAGCGGCACCCGGCTCCAAGAAAAAGCTGATCATGATCATCGTGATTGTGCTGCTGGTGTTAGGCGGCGGGGGCGGGGCAGCGGCATGGTTCTTCCTGCACAAGCCAGCCAAAGAAGAACACAAGGTCGAAGAAAAGCACGAAGAGGCGCCCAAGCCGCCGGTGTTTGTCAGCCTGGAGACCTTCACCGTCAATCTGCAACCTGATCCAGAATCCCAGTTCCTGCAAGTCGACCTCACATTGAAAGTCGCCGATGCCGAGCAGGCCGAGATCGTGAAGCTGCACATGCCGGAAATACGCAACCGTCTGCTGATGCTGCTTTCCAGCAAAAAGCCTTCCGAAGTTACCAGCATTGAAGGCAAGAAAGCCTTGAGCGACGAGATTGTGGCGCAGGTCAAACAGCCATTCTCGGCGGGCGAAAAGCCGCTGGAAGTCAGTGGCGTGTTTTTCACTTCATTCGTGGTGCAATAAACAGCCATGGCGGACAGTTTTTTATCTCAGGATGAAGTCGATGCCCTGCTGAAGGGCGTGGGCCTTGACCAGGACGATACCCCGGTCGAGCACGACCCGCATGGCGTGCGCGAATACAACCTGGCTACCCAGGAACGTATCGTCCGTGGGCGCATGCCTACGCTTGAGATCATTAACGAACGTTTTGCCCGCCTGTTGCGCATTGGCCTCTTCAACTTCATGCGCCGCAGCGTGGAAGTCTCGGTCGGCCCCGTACGCATTTCCAAATACAGCGAGTTCGTGCGCAATCTGGTGGTGCCGACCAATCTTAACCTGGTGCACATGAATCCACTGCGCGGCACCGGGCTCATGGTGTTTGATCCCTCGCTGGTATTTTCCATCGTCGACAATATGTTTGGCGGTGATGGCCGCTTTCATACCCGCATTGAGGGGCGCGATTTTACCCAGACCGAACAGCGCATCATCCAGCGCGTGCTGGCGATCGTGATCGAAAACTACGAAAAATCCTGGGAGCCGGTATATCAGGTCAAGTTTGAATACCTGCGCTCGGAAATGAACACCCAGTTTGCCAATATTGCCACTCCCAACGAAGTGATCGTGGCGACTACCTTCAGTATTGAGCTGGGCCCGGCAGGCGGCGAAATCCATTTCTGCTTCCCGTATTCCATGATCGAGCCGGTGCGTGATCTCCTGACTTCCAGCCTGCAAGGCGAGGTGCTGGGCGTGGACAAGCGCTGGGTGCGCCTGATGACGCAACAGATTCAGGCCGCCGAGGTAGAGCTGGTGGCTAACCTGGCCAAAGCCAGAATGCAGCTGGGCGATGTACTGAACATGAAAGTGGGCGATGTGATTCCCCTCAATATTTCGGAAACGATAGAGGCGCATGTCGATAATGTGCCGGTCATGGAATGCAAATACGGGGTGTTCAACGGGCAATATTCGCTGCGGGTAGAGAAATTGCTGCGGGCCAACGCCTCAGAGTATGTAAAAGGAGAGAAACATGGCGAATAGCCCGGAAGACGAATTTGAACAAGCCGCAGCAAGCGCTGCCGCTGAAGACGACTGGGGTGCCGCCATGGCCGAGCAGCAGCAGGCCGAAGACAGTCCGCTGCAAGCCAAGCCTGCCCAGGCGACGGTGTTTACCGAGCTGACCGGCAAGAAGATGAGCGAGACGCAGAACGACATCGACTTCATTCTCGACATTCCCGTACAGCTGACCGTCGAGCTGGGCCGTACCAAGATCGCTATCAAGAACCTGCTGCAACTGGCGCAGGGCTCGGTGGTGGAACTGGATGGCATGGCCGGTGAGCCGATGGATGTTCTGGTGAATGGCTGCCTGATTGCCCAGGGTGAAGTGGTGGTGGTGAATGACAAGTTTGGTATCCGCCTCACCGATATCATCACCCCGGCTGAACGCATCCGTAAAATCAACCGATAGGCAGCGCATGAGAAAACTGGCTGTCCTTCCCGCGCTGCTGTTGCCGATGCTGGTGTTTGCTGCTGATGCGCCACCTACGCCTGCCACCAGTGCCCTCAAGATGACATTTGGTTTGCTGGTGGTGCTTGCCATCATGGCGGGCCTGGCCTGGCTTATTCGCCGGTTTGCCCCTGGACGCACCGCCCAGAATTCGGTCGCCCGCGTCGTGGGTGGCGTCAGCGTGGGTACCCGTGAACGTGTCGTCGTGGTCGAAGTAGCGGGACGCTGGATCGTCGTGGGCGTGGCCCCCGGGCAAGTGCGTGCACTGGCCGATCTTGAAGCGGGTGACAGCCAGGTCGAGCAGGCCATCACCAGTGCCAACCCGCAGCCCTTTGCCGGCTGGTTACAACGATCCGCAGAGAAATTTCATGGCAACAAGTAATTCCATCCTGGCGCATCGTCATTGCAAAACCCTGCTCCGGCATCTGCCATGGGCACTGCTGGCTATTCCGGCGCTGGCCCATGCCGAGGCCGCCATGCCCCTGATCAATGCCGCTCCGGGCTCCGGTGGCAGCCAGAATTACACCCTGAGCCTGCAGACGCTGCTGCTGCTGACCTCGCTTTCTTTCCTGCCCGCGGTATTGCTGATGATGACGGGCTTTACCCGCATCATCATTGTCTTGTCGCTATTGCGCCAGGCGCTGGGTACACCGACTTCGCCGCCCAACCAGGTGCTGGTGGGGCTGGCGCTGTTCCTGACGTTTTTTGTCATGAGTCCGGTGATGGACAAGATCTACATCGAGGCTTACCAGCCATTGTCCGAGAACAAGATCACCCTGCAGGAAGCGCTGGAGAAGGGCGCCGCACCGCTCAAGACTTTTATGCTGAAGCAAACGCGCGAGGCCGATATTGCCCTCTTTATGCGCATTTCGCGCAGTGACGCCGTCGATGGCCCGGAGCAGACGCCTTTGCGTGTGCTGGTGCCTGCCTTCATGACCAGTGAGCTGAAAACCGCCTTCCAGATCGGCTTTGCCATCTTCATTCCCTTCCTCATCATCGACATGGTGGTCGCCAGCGTGCTGATGTCCATGGGCATGATGATGGTGTCACCTGCCATTGTGGCCCTGCCATTCAAGCTCATGCTGTTTGTGCTGGTGGATGGCTGGCAACTGGTGCTTGGCTCGCTGGCCGAGAGTTTTTACTGAGGTCTCGGCTCGCTAGCCGGGATTTTTTATAGAGAAAGGTGCGGACATGACCCCAGAAGGCGTGATGACCCTGGGCCGCCAGGCCATGGAAGTGACTCTGATGGTATCGGCGCCCATGCTGATCGTGGTGCTGGTCATCGGCTTGCTGGTCAGTATTTTTCAGGCGGCGACGCAGATCAACGAAACCACCTTGTCGTTCATTCCTAAACTGGTCGGGGTGTTCGCTGTGCTGGTGATCGCGGGGCCGTGGATGCTCAGCGTCATGCTGGACTACATGCGCGCCATCTTCACCAGCATTCCTTCCCTGGCGGGATAAGCCCACGCTGTGGTCTCTCTCAACACTGACATCCTGCAATCCTGGATCGTGCTGCTGTTGTGGCCCATGACCCGTATTCTGGCCATGATCGCCGTGGCCCCTGTCCTCAGTCACCGTTCCATCTCCGCCCGCGTCAAAATCAGCATGGCGCTGATGATGACACTGGCGCTACTACCCAGTCTTCCTCAACCGCCGTTGCTGGATATTTTCAGCTGGAGAGGCATGCTGGTGCTGGCGCAGCAGATGGTGATCGGGTTTGCCATTGGCTTCAGCATGCGTATCGTGTTTGCCGCGGTGGAAATGGCGGGGCAGATGATAGGTATGACCATGGGTCTGGGCTTTGCCATGTTTTACGATCCGCAGACCCAGGGGCAGAGCAATGCCATCAGCCAGTTCATGGTGTTGCTGACCACGCTGATCTTCCTGAGTCTGGATGGGCATTTGCTCATGATCTCGGCCGTGATGGAAAGCTTTGCCAATTTTCCCCTGAGTGCCGAATGGCAGGGCGGGCTGGACTTCATGAAAATGGCGAACTGGGGGGGCAAGATTTTCAGTGCCGGTCTGCTGATTTCACTGCCGGCGATCGCGGCCTTGCTGATTACCAACATGGCGCTTGGCATACTGACGCGTACCGCGCCGCAGCTTAATCTTTTCGGGATAGGGTTTCCGGTGACCATCGCCATAGGCTATGTGGTGGTCGCGCTGGTGTTGCCGGGGATTTTGCAGCCTATCCTGCAACTGATACAGGAAAGCACGGCCAATATGGCCTTGCGTTTCTAGCACCTTATATTCAAGCCGCCTGTCTTCAAGCCCTGCACATTCGCAGGCAGATCACATTAGATGTACTTGAACAGCGTGAGGCCGGAGAGCTGAACGTAAGACTGCTGCGCTGCTTCCAGAATGGTTTTTTGCTTGGTAATGTCGGACAAGGCCTGGGCGTAATCCAGATCCTGAATGTCAGACAGCTCTGCCTTGTATTGCAGATTTCTATCGTCGCCATTGTTGTCCAGCGCGTCGATTTCCTTCAGCTTGGAGCCGGTGGAGGCGCGCACGGTCAGCACGTTGTCCAGGCCTTTATCCAGGCTGGTATTGGCCGAGGCCAGGGCGGTATTCAGCGCGGCGGAGGTGGTGGCGGGGTTGGAGAGCAGGTCCACAATATTGGAAAGCGTGGCAAACACGTCATTGCCCTCTGCCTGAAATACGTCCGGGCCATTTTCCGTGGTCGACATGCGGCGGGTATCGCTGACCTGCATGTCCATCTGGCCATTATCCCCGTTGTAAGTGGCGCCCGTGGTAGTGGCGGTATAGGGCTGGGTCGTGTTCTTGAAACCGCCAAACAGGTAGTTGCCATTGCCGTCCTTGCTATTGGCAAGGCCGATCAATTCCTGCAGATCATTACTCAGCTGTGTGGCAATGTAATTTTTTTCCTCGCTGGACAATACCGCATTGCCTGCACCGACCAGCGTGCTCTTGGCCGATACCATGAGATCGGTCACGCTGGTCAATGTGCTTTCAATTGAGTTCAGATTGAACGATGCCATGGCGCGGTTATCGGCATATTGGCTGTTAATGCTTTGTGCCTGGCTGATGGTCAGCGCGCGGGCAGCGCCGACAGGATCATCGGCAGGGGTCAGAATGCGCTTGCCGGAAGAAACCTGTTGTTGCAGCTTGTACTGCTCGCTTTGCAGGGCGCTGATCTTGTTGATCCCGGTTTGATAAATTGTATTGGTGCTAATGCGCATGGCGATATTCCTTAGCGGATATTGATCAGCGTGTCGAACATCTGGCTGGCAATCTGCATGACTTTGGCGGCGGCCTGATAAGACTGTTGATAGCGAAGCAGGTTGGCGGCTTCTTCGTCCAGGTTGACCCCGGAGTTGGATTCCATTTCGGCCTGTGCCTGTTCCAGCAGGGTGGCTTCTGCCGCGCCTGTTACCTGCAGCTCACTGGTCTTGTTGCCCACGGCGCTCACGATTTGGGCAAAGGCAGCTTCATATGACTTGTTGCCGCTAACGGTAGAGGCTGTTTGCAGCTTTGCCAGCAACAAGGCGTTGGTATTGTTGCCCGAACTGCTGCCGGTGCTGGGCGTCAGCGTGAAGCTGTCGCCGTTATTCGGTGTGCCGCCCATGGTGAAACTGGCACCGGCCACGGTGTAGGTTGCCCCGGCGGTATAGGGAACAGCAGCGCCAGCGGCATAGGTCGTCGTGGTACCGCTACTGGTTTTGACGGTGACGGCTTCGGTCGCGGGGAAACCATTCAGATTGCCGGTGCCGCTATCATAAGTGAGGGTCAGCGCGCTGCTGAACGGGCTGCCCATATAGGCGCTGTTCACTGTCAGGTTGCTGATGGCGCCGCTGCCGGTATTGCTGCTGCTTTTGGCGGCGATTAATGGTGATGCTGCGGCAATCTGGTCGGTGCCGGTGATCGACACGGAAATCTGTCTGGCGGCATCGGCTGTGGGCTGGATGAGGAAGTTATCACCGCTGCTCATGGTGCCGCTACTGACGCTGATGCTGACCCCGTCAATGGTGATCGGCATGCTGGTGTAGTTGGTGGTGGTGCCATCACTCAGGCGTTTCACCGAGTAATTGGTGCCGCCGTTATAGGTCAGCGTATAGTCGCTGGTGGTAACCGCCGAGGCATCGGTAAAACTGCCGGTCAACACGGCATTGCCGGTATTGTTGCCATTGGATTTGATGGTCGGGCTGATGGTGTTGAAGTAATTCACGCCCGCATTGCCATTCAGGTCCAGCCCCAGTTTTTGCTGGGCGTTGAAGGTCTCGGTCAGTGAAACGGCAATCTGGCCCAACTGGTTTTTGGTGGTATCCAGCGAGTGGTTGCGGAACTGAATCAGGCCGCCCAGTGTGCCGCCGGTGACGCTGTTTTCCCCCAGGATAATGGGTGTGCCACCCTTGCCGGAATATGCCACTTCAAGCCGGGTGCTGTCGGTGGGCGAATTGACCACGGACAGGCTGTAGCTTTCCTTGTCCACCACCAGAGGCAAACCATTGCCGACAAATACGTTATAGCTGTTGCCCGATTGCACGATGGTGGTCTTGATCTGACTGCTCATCTTGCTGACCAGCAGATCACGCTGGTCCATCAGGTCATTGGGTGTTTTGCCCGTGGCTCCCATCGCATTGTTGATCGAGTCATTCAGGGAGGCGATCTGCTGGGCGTATGAGTTGACCAGTGAGGTGCTGCTTCTCAGTTGCGAGTTGACCGAATTTTCCATCTCGGTGAGGCGGCTGCTGAGGCTCTGAAAACGGCTGGCAAGCGCTTCGGAGGAAGACAGCATGGCCTGGCGGCTGGAAGCCGAGCCCGGGTTGTTGGTCAGATCCTGCACGCTGTCGAAGAAATCCTGCAGGGCAGGCGACAAGCCTGCCGAAGAATCGGCCAGCATGTTGTTGATACTGTTGATCTGTGAACTGTAGGTGGAGAGCTCACTGCTGCGAGCCTGGCTGACATTCACCTGCTTGGCCAGCAGGGCACTGTATACCCGTTCGATGCTGGTTACCTGGGTACCTTTGCCCAGATAGCCAAAGCCTACATTCTGCGAAGCGGCTGCTGATTGCGAAATCACTTGCCGGTTGTAACCCGCACTGGAAGCGTTGGAGATATTGTTGCCCGTCACGCTAATCCCGATCTGGGCTGCGTTCAGCGCACTTTTACCTATATTTAAGATATCGCTTCCCATGGTTCTTTTTTCCTAGACTATGGATTATTGACGGCAGAAGCCGCAGGAACTTTAATCGTGGGCATCAGGCGGTAGTGACCTTCTTGATCACACTGATCAGTTTGCTGGCGTAGTCAGGATCTGTAGCGTACCCCCCGTTTTGCAGTCCTTGCGCGTAGGCATTGACGTCATTGAGGTTGGACATGGCGTTGCCATAGCGCGGATTCTTGCTGATCATGTTGGCAAAATCCTTGAAGGAGTCTGCATACGAGTCATAGGCGCGGAAGGTTTCCACGCGCTTCTGCTTGACGCCATTCACGTATTCCGTGGTGACAGCATCCACGGTCTTGCCAGTCCAGCCGGCGGTGGCCTTGATGCCAAACAGGTTATAGCTGTTCTCGCCGTTGACGCCCTTGATTTCGCGTTTGCCCCAGCCGCTCTCAAGCGCGGCCTGACCCAGCATGAAGTTGGCCGGGATGCCCGTTGTGCGGCTGGCTTCCTCGGCATACGGCGCCATGGTGGCCTGGAAGCTGTCAGCATTGCCATCGGACTTGGTCGAGCCTGAGCCCTTGTTGGCGTCCTGTGATGGGTCCGCATACATCTGCAGCGCCGTGCGGGGCACAAAGGGGCTGCTATAGGGCAAAGCCGCGCTCACACCGTCATCCTGATCGGGGTTGGCGCCGGGGGTAACACCAGTTTTGCTCAGCTGTCTTGCCAGTACATCGGCCAGGCCTATGCCCTTGGATGCAATATTCTGACTCAACTGCTGATCCAGCATGGCAGTGAAAGTGCGGCTTTGTTCATTGTCAAACATGCCCTCCTGGGGCGTGGCATCGCGCATGCTTTTCAGCATCATGTTGACGAATACGGCTTCAAACTGCTTGGCGACGGCCTTGATCGCTTCAGGCGAATCATTCTTGCCGGCCAGCTTCAGCTGATTCAGGCTATTGGCATCAAATGCCAGTTTGCCGGTGCTGTCTGAAGGAGCGTTGACCATGGTGTGCGGCCTAGATCACTTCAAGTTCTGCGCGCAAGGCGCCAGCAGACTTCATGGCCTGCAGAATGGCGAGCAGGTCCTGGGGGGTGGCGCCGATGGCATTCAGGGCCTTGATCACATCGGATAGCGATGCGCCGCCATCCAGTTTCAAGACCTTGCCAGGTTCTTTTTCAATGGAGATTTCCGAGCGGGCAGTGCTGACCGTTTGTCCGCCGGAAAGCGCGCCAGGCTGGCTGATGACCGGCGCAGTGTTGATGACGACGGAAAGATTGCCGTGCGATACCGCGCAGTCTTCCAGCGACACCGAGCGGTTCATGACCACTGAGCCGGTGCGCGCATTCAGAATCACCTTGGCCGACGATTCGGCAGGG
>DATMSO010000029.1:0-39657 GCA_035565335.1 Methylovorus sp. | reverse complement strand
TTCCTAATTGGCTCTTGAACAAGAAAATTAAAAGAATGAGGACTGCCCCAGATCAGTTTGGCCTTGGCTTTTATCCCTACATTCAAAAACCATGTAACAAATGGAACAAAAATTGAAACGATTTCTTTACCGTATGTACTGAGAAATTCCACAATAATCCTTAATATAACTTAATCATGAACGCCTGAACTTTACGTTTTGGAGTAAATACTATTAACAGACTCGCAATTCTTGACTCATATTAGAAAACTTTTCTCTATCCTGAATACTCCTTGGAATATTACATTTTTTCTTACTGATTACAGTATAGAGATTATGATTTCCTCTCCGATATTAAATATCGCATGCCAAGACTGAGTCTAGCTGCCATTTACTAACTCAAAATCACTAAGCCTAAATCATGTTAATACAAGGATCCCATGTACCACCGCATCGTCTGCCTCACCACCGAAACCGTAGAAACGCTCTATCTCCTGGGCGCGCAGGATAGGATTGTCGGCATTTCCGGCTTTACCACGCGGCCTGCGGCGGCGCGGCGCGAGAAGCCAAAGGTATCGGCATTTACCAGCGCCAAGCTGGACAAGATACTGGCGCTGGAGCCGGATCTGGTAATCGGCTTTTCAAATCTGCAGGCGGACATCGCAGCGGCGTTGATACGGGCGGGGGTGGAGGTACATGTGTATAACCAGCGCTCGCTGGCGCAGGTGCTGCAGGTGATATTGAGCCTGGGGTTATTGGTGGATAAAGCCGCCGAGGCGCAGGCGCTGGTGGCAAAACTGCAACAGCAAATGGACGCGGTGCGCGAGACGGCGGATTATCTGCCGCGCAAGCCGCGGGTGTATTTTGAAGAGTGGGATGCGCCCATGATGAGCGGCATACGCTGGGTGGGCGAGCTGATTGCGCTGGCGGGCGGCGAAGATGCCTTTGCCGAGCTGGCGCAATTCCCTTCGGCGCGTGACCGTATTATCACCGACCCGCAGCAGGTGGTAGAGCGGCAGCCGGACATCATTATCGGCTCGTGGTGCGGTAAAAAATTCCAGCCGGAGCAGGTCATGGCACGGCCCGGGTGGGATACTATTCCCGCCGTGCAGCAGGGCTGGGTGCGTGAGATAAAATCAGCCGATATTCTGCAGCCCGGGCCCAGCCTGATTCAGCATGGCTTGCGGCAGCTGCAGGAGATTATTCAGCAATGGGGCTCACGGCAGGCCCATCAAAAGCATTGGAGTTAAGCATGTCTACCCATCTGATCCTCGGCGGTGCCCGCTCCGGTAAAAGCCTGTATGCGGAAAAACTGGCAGAGCAAAGCGGCAAGAGCGTGATTTATATTGCTACCGCGCAAGTGTATGACGCCGAGTTTGGCGAGCGCGTGGCCCACCACCGCAAGCAGCGCCCGGCACACTGGCCTACGGTGGAAAAGCCTTTTGGCCTGGCGGACACCTTGAGCGAACATGCTGCCGCAGACCGCTGCCTGATGGTGGATTGCCTGACCTTGTGGCTGGCGCAATGCATATGCCCAGACTGCGCGCCGCCCGAGGGCGTAGACTGGCAGCAGGAAAAAAGTGCCCTGCTACAAACGCTGCCGACATTGCCCGGCGACATCTTGCTGGTGAGCAATGAAGTCGGCATGGGCATCGTGCCGCTGGGCGAAATCAACCGCCAGTTTCAGGATGAACAGGGCAGACTGAATCAAGCCGTGGCCGCGATCGCGCAAAAGGTGACCTTTGTCGCCGCCGGGCTGCCATTAACACTTAAAGGATAAATATGGAATTTACACTCAAGGGCGAGTTCATCGAACTGTGCAATCTGCTGAAGCTGACTGGGATTGCCGACTCCGGCGGCCAGGGCAAAGCCATGGTGGCCGATGGGCTGGCAACGGTGGATGGCAAGCCGGAAAGCCGCAAAACCGCCAAGATACGCGCGGGGCAGGTGGTGGAATGCATGGGCCAGACCATACAGGTGATGGCGGCAGAGGCTTGATCGGCTTGCGCGCCGCACCCGCGGTCTAGACAGCTACTTCGCCGTGGGCTTGGTCGTCAGCCAGCGCGACCAGACCCGCGTTACGCTTGCGGAATTACCTGTAGAAAATAATTAGAGATAAGGCGACAGCCGCGCCCAATCCAGATGCTGTTCCAGCGCATCGGCCAGACGATTCAGGCCGTCCTCACGCAGTTGCATGTAGTCATATTCCAGCACGGTTTTCTGGGCTTCCAGATCAGGTAATCCCGCCCATGCCAGCAAGGCGCTGGTGGCCGAGGCCTGATCAAACAGGCCATGCAGGTAAGTGCCTGCTATCTGCCCATCCCCCGACATAGCCCCTTCCGGTGTATCGCCAATGTAGAGCATGGGCTGCTGCATGGCAGGCCCTTCGCTCACGCCCATGTGGATTTCATAGCCTGTCACTTCGGCCTGATTGCCAAAGCTCAAATGCCCCGCGACCTGGGCCAGTTTCTTATGCGTCTGCAGCGTGGTTTGCATGTCAAACCAGCCAAAGCCGGCATCTGAGCCGGCATCGCCTTCCAGCCCATGCGGGTCATTAATCTGTTGCCCCAGCATCTGGAAACCGCCGCATATGCCCAGCACCTTGCCGCCGTAACGCAGATGGCGGGCGAGCGCTTGCTCCCAGCCATGGGCTTTCAGCATCTGCAGATCACCACGTACATTTTTACTGCCGGGCAGAATAATCAGGTCAGCGGGCGGTACCGGCTCGCCCATACTGATAAATTCGAAATGCACATGCGGATGCAGGCGCAAGGCATCCATATCAGTATGGTTGCTCACATGCGGCAGCACCGGCGCAATCACGCGCAGGCGTATGTCGTCCTTGAGCGCCACCTCTCGCGGCACGGCGTCCTCTGCCTCGATATGCAGCTGATGCAGATAGGGCAACACGCCCAGCACCGGTTTGCCGGTCTCCTGCTCCAGCCAGTCCAGACCGGGCTGCAGCAAGGCGATATCGCCACGAAAGCGGTTGATGACAAAGCCGATGACACGCTGGCGTTCGGATTCGCTGAGCAAGGCCAGCGTGCCGACGATGTGGGCAAATACACCGCCACGGTCAATATCCGCCACCAGCAGCACCGGGCAATCCGCCGCCTCGGCAAAGCCCATGTTGGCAATATCATTCTGGCGCAGGTTGATTTCGGCCGGGCTGCCAGCGCCTTCCACCATCACGCGCTCGTATTGCTGGCACAAGCGCTGCCACGAAGCCATCACCGCTTTCATCGCCGTCGGCTTGTAATCGTGATAGCGCGTGGCTTCCTGATTGCCAACCACACGGCCATGAATAATCACCTGACAACCGGTATCACTATTGGGCTTGAGCAAGACCGGATTCATATCGGTGTGCGGCGGCAGACCGCAAGCCTGGGCCTGCACGGCCTGGGCGCGGCCGATCTCGCCGCCATCGACCGTCACCGCCGAATTGAGTGCCATGTTTTGCGGCTTGAACGGCGCCACGCGCACGCCCCTGCGATACAATACGCGGCACAACCCTGCGACCAGCGTGCTTTTGCCCGCGTCCGACGTCGTACCCTGAACCATGAATGTTTGAACGGATGCCATTGGTCCATTATTCCATGAGTTGGCTGCCAACCCCAGCCCTATTGATCATCGTCGCCTGCCTGCTGGACTGGCGGCTGGGCGAGCCAAGCCGCTGGCATCCCCTGGTAGGTTTTGGCAATCTGGCCATGCGACTCGAGCGCAGCATGAATCATCTACAAGGCGCATTTACAGGCCGGGTAGCCGGCTTACTGGCCTGGCTGATGCTGCTGGTACCCGCTGTTATGGTGGCTATTCTTATCACCTGGCATCCGCTGGGTTGGCTGATCGATGTGCTGTTGCTTTACCTCGCCATCGGTGCCCGCAGCCTGCACCTGCATGCCATGCGGGTATTTGATGCCTTGCAGGCACGCGATCTGGTGCGCGCACGTGAAGCCGTGGGCATGATGGTCAGTCGCGATACAAAAAAGCTGAACCGTCATCAGATTGCAGCAGCCACCGTCGAATCCGTACTTGAAAATGGCAATGACGCCATTTTCGCCGCCATCTTCTGGTTTGCCTTGCTCGGCGGGCCAGGCGTTGTCGCCTATCGACTCGCTAATACCTTGGATGCCATGTGGGGCTATCGCACGCCGCGCTACCGCTACTTTGGCTGGGCGGCGGCGCGGCTGGATGATGTCTTCAACCTCATCCCGGCACGGCTCACGGCACTGGCGTATGCCTTGTGCGGACATACCTGGTCGGGTCTCAAGTGCTGGTTTCGCCAGGCCCGCACCTGGTACAGCCCCAATGCCGGTCCGGTGATGGCGGCAGGCGCAGGTGCGTTGCAGGTCAAGCTGGGCGGTCGCGCGCCCTACCATGGGGTATGGAAAGACCGCCCGACACTGGGGATGGGTGAGCCTGCCACGGCTGGCCATATCCCCGCCGCTCTGGGCCTGATCAGGCGTAGCATGATGCTGTGGTGCGCCGCTGTGCTGGTGGCCTGGCTGGTATGGAAGCTGCTGCATGCTTGAGCATGGCGGCAACCTGCAGCAAGCCTGCATAGACTATCAACGTCCACTGGATGCCTGGCTGGATCTTTCCACCGGCATCAGCCCCTATATCTATCCTGTTCCGGCCATAGACCCCGCGCTATGGCATCGGCTACCAATCGAAAACGATGGTCTGCTGGAAGCCGCACGCCGTTATTATCAGCAGCCGCATGTGCTGGCCGTCGCCGGCTCGCAGGCCGCCATCCAGGCGCTGCCGCAGGCACGCCCGCCCAGCCGGGTGCTGGTGCTGGGGCCCGCCTATGCCGAACATGCCCATGCCTGGCGCAAACACGGGCACACCGTCACTGAACGGGATACCTTGCCCGATGCAGACGAACTGCATGCCGTGGATGTGCTGGTGGTATGCAACCCGAATAATCCCACTGGCCGTTTGTGCCCGCCTGCGCAACTGCTTGCCTGGCGGCAATCTCTAGCACCGGGAGCATGGCTGATCGTAGATGAAGCTTTTATGGACGCCACCCCTGAATACAGCATCAGCGCGCAAGCTGCCGAAGCTGGGCTCATTGTCTTGCGGTCTTTGGGCAAGTTTTTTGGCCTGGCTGGCGCCCGTGTCGGCATGGTGCTCGCCGCACCGGAATTGCTGGATCAGTTGAGAGAATGGCTGGGGCCGTGGACATTGAGCGGCCCGGCACGCCTGATCGCCACCACCGCCATGAACGATGCTGACTGGCAGCAAGCGCAGCGCCGCCGATTAATGGCGGACATGGCGAGCATGCATGCCGTGCTGGAAGCCGCCGGGATCTCACCTGACGGCAGTACGCCGCTTTTCAGCTACTGGAGCCACGCGCGCGCCGCCGAACTGCATATCCACCTGGCCACGCACGGCATCTGGACACGGCTGTTTGCGAGCCCTTCCGCCATCCGACTGGGGCTGCCGCCACCTGATGGCTGGGCCAGGCTGCAACAGGCTTTGCAGGCCTGGGCAAATAAGTAATCACACGCCGTAACGCAGCCTGGCTGCGTCATTCAATCTGCAGGTATGCGTTTATAAACCACCTAGCGCCGAACGCAGCCGCTTCACCATGGCATCATCGCGCATCGAGAAACGCCCGCAAATCCTGCTCCACTCGCGCCACCACGGTAGACCAGTCACCCCGCTCAGCTTGGCGTAACAAGCGCGCGGTGGGATACCAGGGGCTGTCTTCGCGCGCCAGCAACCAGCGGTAATCCGGCACAAACGGCAGCAATACCCACACCGGCTTGCCCATGGCACCGGCTACATGCGCCACGGAAGTATCCACGGTAATCACCACATCCATGGCATCAATCAAGGCGGCGGTATCGCCAAACTGCTGAAGCGCCGCGCGGTGATCCTGTATGGGCAATGTGGCCATGACCGCCACGTCCGCCGGCCGCAGCTCTTTTTGCAGACAATGGAACTCGACTGGCAGTGTCATCAGCGGCGCCAGCTGTTGCAGGGGTATGCTGCGCTTGGCATCGCGCATGTGCGTGGCAGAGCCGGACCAGACCAGGCCCACTTTCAAGGCACCAGATGCAGCGGCAGCGGGCCATGTAAATCGATGCGCCGTTTCCGGCACGCCCAAGTAAGGCACGTCGGCAGGAATGGTAGCGAGCGTGGTTGCAAACGCCAGTGGCAAGCTCATGTATGGGCAATAGAGATCATAGGCATCAAAACCGGTGCCACGTTCTACCACGGTAAATTCCGGCCCCATGGTTTTCAGCAGATCAACCAGGGCCGGCTGCGCTTCCAGGGTAACGTGTGCACCCGCTTTGGCTGCCAGTTTGGCATAGCGCACGAACTGCACGGTATCCCCCAGGCCTTGTTCAGCCGTCAAGAGCAGGCGCTTACCCGCGATAGGGCCATCCCCCAGCCATAAAGGCTGTGAGCACACGCGGCGGTAGCCACGCGGCGGGCCTTCGGCGTCCCAGCCGTGCTCAAACAGCTTCCAGCCCTGGTCAAAATCTCCATGCACCAGACAGATCAGCGCCTTGTTCCATAACACGGTGGCATTGTCCGGCTGCAGTTGCAATGCGCGGTCATAATCCTGCATGGCGGCATCGTATTGCCCCAGATCCAGATAAGCATTGCCGCGGTTGGAATAGACCTGCGGATTCTGTGGCGTGAGGGCAATCGCTTCGCCGTATGCCTGCAGCGCCTCCTCGTGTCTATCCAGTGCCAGCAGTGCATTGGCGCGGTTCAAGGTGGCTTCGGCAAAGCCTGGACGTGCTGTCAGGGCCGCTTCAAAACTGGCGAGTGCAAGTGCATGCTGCCGCAAGTGCTTAAGGGCAACCCCTCGGCCGTTCAAGGCGAGCGCGTTGGTCGCTTGCGTTTGCAATACATGGTCGAAATGCGCCACGGCAAAATCATGCTTGCCGAGTTCGATCAGCGCGTTCCCACAGCTGGTATAGGCTTCCAGATAGTCCGGCTTCAGATCAATCGCCTTGTTGAAAAAACTGAGGGCATCCTGCCATTGGCGGCGCTGGTTCAGGATGATGCCAAGATTATGGTAAGCCTCAGCGTAGTCCGGACGGTATTGCAGAGCGCGCTGGTAATAAGCCTGGGCGGCATCCGCCCTGCCCAGCATCATGCAGGCATTGCCTGCCAGGAATGCACTGCCCGCATCGGTTTCTCGCAGTTGCAATGCGCTCTCCAGGGCAGTGAGTGATTCTTCATAGCGCCCCAGCGCGTAGCATGCCTCCCCTATCATCACCCAGACATCCACCTGCTCGGGATTTGCACTGAGCAAACGCATGCAGAACTCAATGCAGGGTTCGTGCTGGCCGGTCTGTAAATAAAGGCTGGCCAACAAGGTAAGCAAGCGCGTGTCCTCGGGAAAGCGCGTCAGCAGTTGCTGATAGAGGACTTCGGCCGCTTGCCAGTCGTGAGCGGTTTGTAATTGCATGCCACGGCGCAATGCGGCTTCCAGCGGCTCTCCGCTCGTATTGGGTTTGTGCTGCGGCACTGCAGGCCGTTTGTTTTTCATGCCAGAGACTCCATGGTGTCAGCAACCGCTTGCAACGGAATATGCTGTGAAGTGACCCTCTGCGAGGAATCACTAATAAAACATGACTATGTTAAGTGTTTACTTAGTGCTGGTCGCCAGTGCGTGCAAATCACGTCCGACCTGCGCAACCACGCTTGCCCAATCGCCGGCCTCCGGCTGCCGGTAAAGCCGCGCCGTTGGGTACCATGGGCTGTCCTGCCGCTCCAGTAGCCAGCGGAAATCCGGTATCCAGGGCAATAGCACCCAGACGGGCTTGCCCAGCGCGCCCGCCAGGTGAGCAACGGCCGTATCGACCGAAATCACGACATCCAGCTTGCTGATCAAGGCCGCCGTGTCACTGAAATCCTTCAAGGTATCGATATGCAGCTGCATAGCTGGCCACTCTGCCAGAGCAGGCAAATCCACCTCGCGGACTTCCAGTTGCAGGCAGTGCAGCTCTATCGGCAAATCCCGCCAGGAGGCCATATTCTGTAGCAGCAGGCTGCGTCGATGATCATTGCTATGCGTGGTGGAGCCGGACCACACAAGGCCCACCCGCAATTGCTTGCCATTCGCATACGCAAATTCGGCCTTCAGGTTTTCATCGGCATGCAGGTACGCGGGGTAAGCAGGCACTTCGGCAAGCCCGGCGTTGACCCATGCCAGCGGCATGCTCAATAGCGGGCTATGCAGGTCAAATGGTGGCAAGGCCTGGCCGACTGCGATGACCTCCACTTGCGGATGCAGCGACTGCAGCAGTTTCCGCAAGGGTGGCTGGACTTCGAGTATGACCTGCGCACCTTGTTGCACTGCCCGCAGGGCGTAGCGGCAAAATTGAAGGGTATCGCCATAGCCTTGCTCTGCCCACAACAGCAAGCGTTTACCTGCCAGTGCGCTATCGCCCAGCCAGCGCGGCTGATGAAAAAGGCGCATCAGGCCGCGGGCTTCGCCTTCGGTGTGAAATCCGTATTCATAAAGCGCCCAGCCCTGGGCATAGTCTCCCAGCAATAAGTGCAGCAAGGCTTTATTCCAGAAAAACCGGGGCTGATCGGATTGCAGCGTAATGGCTTCGGTAAAGTCCTGCATGGCCAGGCTGAAACGCCCCTGGTCGAGATGCAGGTTGCCGCGATTATTGAAGGCGAGCGCCGATGGATACTGCGCGATGATCTGGTCGTAAAACGCCAGGGCAAGTTCGGCATCCCCGGCATCGGCCAGGGTATTGGCAAGATTGAGATATAAGGCAGGCTGGTCCGGCTGCAGTTCGATGGCCGTTTGCAAGGCGGCAATGGCCTCATCAAAGCGTCGTGCCTTTTGCAGGGCCAAGCCACGGTAGTGATGGATGGCGGCGTCTTGCGGCGCTGCCGCCAGCGCGTAATCCAGATGGGCTATGGCAAATTCATATTGCCTGAGAGCGGTGAGTGCGCGCCCGCACCCCACCAGCGCCCCCAGATTATCGGACTGCCGTGCAAGCATCTGGTTGTAATGCTCCAGGGCTAGTTTGTAGTTACCCTGGGCTAGCGCCTGATCTGCGCGTTGGGCCAACAGCGCCAGCTCACCCGCCCCGGTGTTTTTTTTCTGACTGGATGGGGTGGATGGGGTCGACATAAGAAAGCACGCTCAGCGGTTAACAAACCCGACGCGCATCAGCGGCCGGTCTCGGTCAAGATCAATGATCAGTTTCGTCACACTAGCATAGTCGATATGCAGCCTAAACACGTTACTAAGGGGTAAACCCAGCGCAAATCCGGTGAGCGCGCGTATCACCCCGGCATGGGTGAAGGCGACATGCACGCCCGCGCCCTGCTGCGTTAGTTGTTCGACAAAGGCTTGCACGCGCAGGGAGAGTTGATGAAAGGACTCTCCATTAGGCGGCGCCAGTTTCACATGCTCGTCGGCCCACTCATCCAGCAAACCGCGCGGAATGTCATCCCAGGATTGCAGCTCCCAGTCGCCAAAATTGAGCTCCTTGAGCCGGGTATCCTGTTGAATCTCATGCCGGCCGCCGGCCACGGCTTGGGCCAGCAGCAAGCATCGCTGCAAGGGGCTGCTATGAAACGAGGCCTCTTCAATATGGGCGATCTTGGGGCGTAGCGCTGCCACCTCCTCTTCAAAGGTATGCTTTACGCCGATATCCGATTGTCCGTAACAGATACCCGGCGCAATATCAGGCGTGGTATGCCGTACCAGATAAAGCTCCATTACTGGCTTAAGCATGCCAAGACTCCAAGATAAAAGGTGATTTCAGTCAATTGCTGCATGGCGCCCACACAATCCCCCGTATAGCCGCCCAAGCGGCGCTTCAAAGTGGCACGAAACCACCACCAGACCAGCGCCACCGCAAGCAGGATCAGCGGCAAAAACACCAAATGGATAAACCAGAACGCGCCAAGCAATGGCAGCAAGCCGGTGAATATGGCGAATGTCAGCGCAGGTTTGCCCAGCGGCTGTGTCATGCCGCCACCCTTGCCCTGTGGACGTACATACCCCAGGGTTTGCATGAGCATGACGCCGGCCAGGCGGCTCACACTATGCCCTGCCACCACCGCCCATAGCATGACGCTGGCAGACATGGCGGTCAGCGCAGTGAATTTCAGCAACAATATGATCGTTAACGCCAGCACGCCGTAACTCCCCACGCGTGAATCATGCATGATGGTAAGTACATGCTCTCTTTCAAATCCGCCACCCAGGCCGTCTGCCGTATCCGCTAACCCATCTTCATGTAGTGCGCCGGTGAGCCATATCCCGGCGGCCAGCATGCCTATCATGCTGACGCTGGGTGGCAATAGCAGATGCAGGCCAAGATAAACCAGCACCATGCCCAGGCTGATGATCCAGCCCACCAGCGGAAAAAAAGCGGAGATGCCGGCCATGTCGGCAGGCTTGAAATCAGGCTTGGAAGGGACGGGAATGCGGCTGAAAAAACCCAGCGCCAGCAGAAAGGAATGAAAGAACTTCACCATACCTCAAGCATTCTTGCCATCGACACCAGCGGACTCGAACGAGGCCATCTCATTCATGAAATTGGCTGCTGCCTGCAGCATGGGGTAAGCCAGCGCGGCACCGGTCCCCTCGCCCAGCCGCAAACCAATATCCAGCAAAGGCTGCGCTTGCAGCGCTTGCAGCAAGCGCCGGTGACCATGCTCACCCGAGCAATGGGCAAATACGGCATAGTCCAGCACCGCAGACGCAAGGCGGCTCGCCACCAGCATGGCAGCAGTACAGATAAAACCATCGACGATGATCACAGCGCGCTTTTCTGCTGCGCCCAGCATGGCGCCAACCATCATGGCGATTTCCAGCCCGCCCACATGCTGCAATGCAGCCAATGGACTATTCAGATGCGGGGCGTGATGACGTAACACCTGGTCCACAATCGCCACCTTGCGTTGCAAGCCCGCATCATCCAGCCCGGTGCCACGTCCGACACAATCCTGCGCCGGAAGCCCACACAGCGCCGCCATCAAAGCCGCCGCCGCCGTGGTGTTGCCTATGCCCATCTCGCCGAATGCCAGCACATTGCTGCCGTTGGCAATCTCGGCGTGCGCCAGTTGCCTGCCGATGTTGATGGCATGTGCACACTCTGCTTCTGACATTGCCGCTTGTTCCAGCATGTTTCTGGTTCCCATGGCCACTTTGTGCGAAAGCAGCATGGGATGCGGCGCGAAGTCATGGTTCACACCGGCGTCGACGATGCGGATCTGCATGCCCACCTGCTGAGCAAATACATTGATCGCGGCACCGCCTTGCAGAAAATTCATCACCATCTGCATGGTGACCGCCTGCGGATAAGGGCTGACCCCCGCGGCGACAATACCATGATCGGCGGCAAACACCATCATGACGGGCTGGTGTAATGCCGGCGTCAGCGTCTGCTGCACCAGCCCGAGCTGCAAGGCAAGCGGCTCCAAGCGGCCCAAGGCACCGAGTGGCTTGGTTTTCTGGTCTATCTTGTGCTGGAGAGCAGCAGAAAGCCCGTGGTCGGGCGCTGCGATATCTGGAATTTGCATGGCAACCGCTAACTATGAATTGCAAACATTTTAATGGCAGGGCGGCAAAATATCTTAAATTCTTTGCGTAAGCACAGATTGGCAATGACACAGCGGAAATAAGTTTGCTATAATGCGCGTCTTGTTTGCGAGCCAAGCGCTCAAAAACGCCGGCCGGGTAGCTCAGTTGGTAGAGCAGCGGATTGAAAATCCGCGTGTCGGCAGTTCGATTCTGCCCCCGGCCACCAGCATTCAACGTCCAGCTTTTAGTTGGGCGTTTTTCATTTCAGCGCCGCTCATTTATCCCATCTCCGCTCCACCTCTGCAGAGGTCATGGCGCAGCAACGGTGTTCCCCTTGCAAGCGAATCAATACGTAGCCTCTGTGACAGCCATATGAATTATGAGGCTGCCTGCCAACGTCCACTAGGCCGTTTGTGGATTCGCCGTCTCGGCCCGTTTCTCGATATACATCGCTTTATCCGCATGCTTGAGCAGCTGATGTCTGTCCTGGCCATGATCGGGATACAAGGCGACGCCGATGCTGGGGCGAATCAGCAGTACCCGCCCCTCAATCGTGAATGGCTCGGCGAGTACCGAGCGTATTTTTTCCGCCACCAGCGTGGCCTGGTCTGGCGAAGAAATATCCTGCAGCAAGACCACAAACTCATCTCCGCCCAGACGCGCCACCATATCGCTTTCGCGCATGCTGAGTTTCAGCCGGGTAGCCACTTCCTGCAGCAAGCGGTCGCCGGCATCATGTCCCAGGCTGTCGTTTACCTGTTTAAACTTGTCCAGATCGAGATACAACAGCGCCAGATGCCGCTGATCCTGTTGCGCAGACATCAGCGCCGCATCGAGCCTGCGCGTGAGGAATTCCCGGTTGGGCAAGGCGGTCAGGGTATCGTATTGCGCCAGATGCTGCAGTCGTGCCTGCATTTTCTGCCGCTCGATGGCTGTGGCGATTTGCGTGGAAACAAACTGAAGCAGTTCCTGATCCCGATGCTGATACGGCATGCCGCCGAGATAGCGTTGCATCGTCAGCACCCCTATCATGCCATTGGGTGATTTGAGAGGAACCCCCAGCCAGGACAGCACTTCCGGACCGAGCTGCTGCTGCCCCGCCTCACGCTCACGTGCAATGGCCTCGGACGAGAGCAGCAATGGCTGGCCACTCTGGATGATTCTGGCGCAAAAGGTACCGGCGGCGGGCTTGACCGGCTCCACCGTCCATTCCTGCTTGTCGACCCGGTAAGGAAAGCTGAGCTGGTCTTTTTCTGCGTCGTACAAGGTCACAGAAAAACCATCCGCTGGCAGCAGCGTATGCACAATCGCGTGAATGCGTTGAAACAGCGCGATCAGGTCTTCCGCCGCATAGGCAGCTTCCGAAATGGCATACAGGGCAGCTTGCAGCGCTTCAGCCCGCTTGCGCTCGGTAATGTCTCGCGCCACGCCGATGCGCAGCTGATCTTCGGCGGACCAGCGTGCGGTCCACATGATGTCGACAATCTGCCCATCCTTGCGGATATAGCGATTCTCGAAATTGAGTTGGGGATTCCCGGCCATCACTTGCTGGGCCTGGTCCTGAGTGCGATCAAGATCGTCATGGAATATCATGGAGTAGATGCTTTTGCCTATCATCTCCTGCGGGGTGTAGCCAAACACACGTTCGCAGGCAGCACTTGCCACCACGATGGTGCCATTAGCATCCACCGCCAGGACCGCATCCATTAGCAGATCCATGAAACTCGCGAGTAACGCGTGGGATTTTATTTCCATACAACCTTATGTCATGCAAGAGACGATGAAATGCACCGGTAGACTGGATGCAGTAAGCGAGGATTTACATCCTCTCATGCGATCCCCATGTGTGCATCCTGAAAAGATATACCCCACCAGTCCCAAAGGCATGGGGGAGAAGACTTTAACAGATACACCCGTGAAAATATCGCAAGCGCCCATGCATTACCATATACCTGTTTAACATGGGGGTGTTGAACAATAAAAATCCTATTCAACCAGGGCAGACAACATAGTAAAAAGCCCGGCAGATACCGGGCTTTTTACTATTATGCGCTGACGTCCTGGCTGCTTAGCATCTATTTGCCTCGTAACCCGGCCATCTTGCAAGTAAGGATTAACCCACAGCCCGCAATGCCGCATTGCGCGCGCCATGGCCTTGCACCAATGGCAGCACTTCCTCGCCCACGCGGTAGGCTTCTTCCAGGTGTGGCGTGCTGGCAAGAATAAAAGCATCGGCCCCCAGTTTCACCAGATCATCCAGACGCTCGGCTACCTGCTCGTAGCTGCCTACAATGCCATTGGTCTGGCCGCCGCGCAGCAGGCTGAAGCCGGACCAGATATTGGGATGCAGGATGAAATCACGGTAATTATCCAGCGTCTTCGGCGCGTTGTTGCGTTGCCGGTTGGCCCCCACCGAATCCCCGGTCTGCTGGGCAAAGCGGGCATAGCGCTCTTTGTCGGCTTCGCTCAGGCTTTCAAAGCCGCGACGCACCTCGCGCCAGGCTTCTTCTTCCGTGGCACGCGCCACAATATCCACTCGCACGGCGCATTTGACCTTGCGGCCCAGCTTATCGGTTTTCTCTTTGACCTTGTCGAATTTTTCCTTGAGCTGGTCAAAAGGCTCCAGCCAGGAGAGATAAAAGTCAGCGTGCTGGGACGCGGAAACTAGCGCGGCATCGGAGGAACCGGAGAAATAGATTTCCGGAAACTCCTGGCCCAGCAGCTGTGCTGGCAAAGCCGCGTTTTCAAGCTGGTAGAACTTGCCGTGGTGGCTGTAGCTGCCGCCTTTCCACAAGCCGCGCAACACATCGAGAAACTCAGTAGTGCGCGCATAGCGGTCATCGTGCGGCGCCACATCGCCCCACCACAACTGTGACGGACCACCGCCGCCGGTAATGATATTGAACAGGGCGCGGCCATTGCTGGCACGTTGCAGGCTAGCCGTCATGCGCGCAGCCGTCACCGGGTTAAGAAAGCCAGGCTGAAAAGCAATCATGAAACGGAAGGTGCTGGTTTCGCGCGCCAGGAATGAAGAAATCGCCCATGGCTCATCGGTCATGGGGAAAGACGGGATCAAGCCGCCATGAAAGCCGGAGATTTCAGCCGCGCGGGCCACCTCGGCTATGTAATCCAGACTGTTGAAGCCATCATCCCCGCCACCGGCCAGACCGCGATGCACCACATGATCGCCCTCCTGCTGCGACCAGTCGCCGCGATGATGAAGTTTGTTGCGCAAGGAGCTGGGCTCGCCATGCGTGGGAATACGCCAGAAAATATCAATCGCCATCATCGTCTCCTTAGGCGGCTTGTTGTTGAGTTAACCCGAGCCGAGCACGCAAGGCGGGCAATACCTGCTCGCCAATGCGGTAGGCTTCTTCCAGCGCAGGCACCGCGCCCAGCTGGAAAACGGTAATGCCAGCAGCGGCATAGTCAGTCAGGGCGGCAATCACCTGATCGGCATCGCCCACCAGCGTGGCATGTGCCGCTCCGGCGCCCGGCGTTTGCAAAGCCCACAAGCCCGCCTGATCAGGGATCACTTTCGCAGCCTGCTGCTGCGCCTGACGAGCCGCATCATGCACAGCTTCGGCGGCGGTTTCGCGTACCAGAAGATCAATCCGTAATGCGGCCTGTACGGGCCGACCGGCCTTGGCGGAGAGCTCTTGCAAGCGCTCAAGGTGTGCTTGCAAATCCACCAAGGGCTGTGCTTCAAACACATGCACATCCGCCAGTCTGGCCGATACAGCCAGATCAGCCTCGGCCTGCCCGGTCAGAAATACCTGCGGCACGGCCTGGCCGGAAAGCGGACCCTTGAAACCACCTTCCAGCACCTCAAAGAAACGGCCCTTGAAGCTATAGCCGGTTTCGGTAATCACATGGCGCGCCACCGTCACAAACTCTTCCGTGCGCTGCGGAATATCAGCATCTTGAATAAAATCACCATTGGCACGGCGTTCGGCAGCATCAACGGGCGTGGCGATCTGCCAGGCAAAGCGGCTATTGCTGTAGCGCTGGTAACTCACCGCATTTTTGGCGGCATATACCGCCGAGCCACGGGCAGAATCAAACGCCGCCAATACCTTGACGCGGCGCGTATTGCGCGTGAGGTAACCGGCTACGATCCAGGATTCCTCGCCTTGTGGGTCGTTAGGCACCAGTAAGCCATCAAAGCCCGCCAGCTCCGCTGCTTTGGCAATCTGGTGCAAGTGGTCGTAGTAATTGAATTGGCGACCGCGTGGATCGGTCACGCCCGCCGTGAAGTAAGCCTGGTCATCGCTACGCTCACCGCGCAGCCGCGTGGCAGCATCCGCCAAACGCCCATCTCCGCGCGTAGGCACCTGCCAGTAAAACTGGATAGTCATGTCGGTTTCCTTGTTGAAAGTTGACACTGTGGTCGACAACCGGATATTGCAGGATGCATGCCCACGGCCCTTGGTAAATAAAAACCCATAAAAACCATAAACTTAATACTGTTTAATAATCAGCAGCAGACGCGCTAGTGATGCTGGGGCAACAGGGCAGCTGCTGCTACAGCAACGCACTGTTGCCTGACCAACTGCGTTTACGCTCTTCACCAGGCAAAATCAAATTGGCCTGCCGCGACAATCTCTGCCAAAGGGCGACGTGGCGTCGGCTGCTCGCGGCTGCGCAAGTCGTCAGGCAGGGCTTCCGCATTGCCCTTTTTGCCCACCGCCACCAGCATTTCCAGGCGATAGTCGTCAGGAATACCCAGCAAAGCCTGCAATGCTGGCCGGTCGTAGCCGCCGATAGGATGCGTACTCCAGCCGCTGGCTTCGGCCTGCAAGGCGAGATAAGCCCAAGCTGCGCCGGCATCAAGGGAATGGCTGTACAAGAGCGTGGCTTCGCTGGCACCGGGGCGCACGTGCGTGGTTTTAGATAGCAGCACCAGAAACGCCGACGCCTGGCTCGCCCAGCGGCGGTTGTTTTCATTCAGCGTTTGCAGCAGCCCTTGCCAATGCGCCGCATCCGGCAGCAGGTAAATAAAGCGCCATGGTTGCGCATTATTGGCAGAAGGCGCCCAGCGCGCGGCCTCAATCAACTGCAATAGCGTCTCCTGCGGGATGGCTTCGCCAGTAAAGGCGCGGGGCGACCAGCGCTGCAGGAATACAGGTTCAATCGGATAAGTGGGAATACGTTGAGCACTCATGGCGTCATCTCAAAAGCTAAATGGCAAGAAATAAAAATGGAGGTGGCCGGACAGAACCTGTCCGGCCGAGACTTAGGCGGCAATATCAGACAGGTAGCGGCCAGCGTAGGACTTGGCTTTTTCCAGCAGGCCGGTGCGTTGCCATTGCAACTCCAGCGCGCCAGGGGTGTAGAGCTGGGCGCCGCCGATCTGCTCGGCAATCGCCTGATAGCGCGCGGCTTCTTCGATAAACAGAATCAACTCCGACGTCTTGATAATGCCCTTGCCCCAGAAATTGGCGCCGCCATTTGACTCCAGCAAGGCCGGAGGAGGCGCCAGTTCAGGATGCTGATCCAGCCGCTCCTTGATCACATCGTAAACGCTGCGGGTGCGGTCAAGATGATTGGGAATCTCGCGGGCAGCGAGGTGACGAGCCGCGGCCACATACAAGATCGGAAACGGCTTGTGCGCCAGTGACCATGCCGACAGGAAGTTGGTATGGGCATGGATCACGGTATCCGCATCCAGCCGGGATTCGCGCAGGATATGGTCGGGATGTTTGGAAAACTCGCTTATGGAAATGCTGGGGGACTGATCGCGTGCCAGGCCGCCAGGAAAACGGATATTCAATAACTTATCGTGCCCGGGTACCAGATGCGTGACATGGTAGGTCAGGCTGGCAGACAAGGTACCATTACGGCTCAGTACGCCAAAGGCATGAATGGCATCCGCCTTGGCTTCTTCCACATACGAAATCAGATCAATCTCGGAAAGCGTGTTCGACATCGGGGTCTCCTTCATAGCAAGAGGTTGAGGTAGTGGCGCAGATCGCCAGACCCCCAATGCATGGCAATGCCTGTGCCAACCCCGAACACGAACCACACCACTCAGTAGCATAAGTCTTGTTTTTCAATGCATTAGGGCACTCCCATTGTCGCCGCGCGCATCTTTTATATTCCAAGATCCCTGCTTTCGAGGGGTAGGCTTGTACCGGGCGCAACAGCTGACCGCGCAATGCTGATGCTGCAGCAACAGCGGCCCGCCCTCCTGACACGAGCTGGCATCCATATCCGCCATGCGCCGTTGTTGCCCTGCCAACAGTAGGCGCAACAGCGCCACCAGAAATTGTTGCTGCAAAAACAGCAGCAGACGACAAGCCATTACGCACCATCCCCTTTAATTCTTTTTACAACAATCAGTTAGCGTTAACCCTGAGCGCTGGGCTGCGGCTGGCACAGATTCTGCGCTAGCCCTTGCGTCGTTTATTTATTTGCACTCAATCAGGAATCAACATGACCATAAAAACAAGCAGCCCATCAGAACAGCCGGCGCAAACGCGCTTTATCATCAAACCTCTATTACGCGCCGTCAGCAGCGTCTTTATCGGCAGCCTGGTTATCAGCCAGGCTTATGCCGCTGACAAGACCGCCAACGACACCTCCGCTACGCAGACCAGCGCCAGCGAAGCCGGGACAGCCGACAGCGCTACCAGCGCGGCAGCCACGCAACCCGCCACCGTCAACAGCCAGGGCGAGAGTGAAGCCTCACTGGGCAGCGTGGTAGTTACCGCCAACAAGCGCGAAGAAACCGCGCAAAAAGTACCCACCGCCATCACCGTGCTGGGCGGCAAGGAGTTGCAGGACAAAGGCATAGGCAAATCAGCAGGCGAGGTACTCAACTATGTACCCAACGCATCCGCCAACACCCAGTTCAACGGCCGCCCACGCTGGTGGATACGCGGCGTGGGCTCCGGCCAGCAGCAAATCGACATGGCCAGCCCGGTCGGCATCTATCTGGATGACGTTTACATCAGCAATGCCACGGCCTCCGGCTTCCCGCTGTTTGACCTGGATCGCGTAGAAGTATTGCGCGGCCCGCAAGGCACGCTGTGGGGCAAGAACACCACCGGCGGCGCGGTCAACATCATCAGCAAGAAACCTTCGTTCAATACCGGTGAAAACTATGTCAAAGCCGATATCGGCAACTACGGCTCGCGCATTTTTGAAGGTGCCGTAGGCGGTGAGATCGTCAGCGAGCGCGTTGCCGGCCGCTTGTCTTTTTATGATCAGAGCAGCGATGGCTTCTTCCGCAACCAGTTCACCGGCCAGCGCGATGGGGCGATCAAGGACACCGCCGTGCGTGGCCAATTGCTGTTCCAGCTGACCGATAACCTGGAAGCGCTGGTCAATGTGCATCGCCGCGATTACACCACCGACGGCAGCATCCAGACTGTCATAGGCGCAGGCCCCGGCGGCGCTTTCCGCTTTGGTTATGTACCGAGCACCAGCCGCAAGGATGTGAGCTCCAATGCCGAAAACAGCGGTGACTCCACCCAGAATGGCGCATCGCTGACCTTGAAATGGGACTTGGGCAAGTACTCGCTAACCTCGATCTCCGCGTACGAGGATTGGGATCAGACCGTGCTGAACGACGCCGACAATAGCGCGCTGGAGCTCTCGCGCGGCTACACCAAGGCCGATAGCAAGCAGTATTCGCAGGAATTCCGCTTTGCATCGCCACGTGAGGACCGCTGGAACTGGCTCTCGGGCGTGCATTTCTTCAAGGAGGACATCAGCTCCTACAGTGCCGCCGCCCGTTTGCCAAATGGCAGCGTGCCCGCGTTTATCGGTACCAGCACCAATGCGCTGAACAACTTCAGCTACACCGATTACGACCACAAGGCTTCCAGCTTTGCGCTGTTTGGCAGCACCACCTACAACTGGACCGAGGCATTCAAGACCACTGTGGGCGCTCGCTGGTCCACTGAAAAGAAAGAAGTGGACATTAGCCGCCGCTCCGCGACTGGTGCAGGGATTACTGCTGCCAGTTGGGGTAATCTTGGCCAGTGGTGGGACACGTACATCGGCAGCTACAACAACCCGACCGGTCTCGTGACCAACTTCGATGCGCATCAGGAAAAACGCTGGGATTCGTTTACCTATGATTTCACACCGGAGTACAAGATCAGCGACACCAGCCGCACCTTCTTCAAGTTTGCCCATGGTGAAAAATCCGGCGGCTTTAACACCGCCGCCACCGCCACTGCGGCGCTGAACACGGTAAAGCCGGAAAAACTGAACGCCTATGAAATCGGCTACAAATCAGAGTGGCTGAATGGACGCCTCAACTTCAACACCACCCTGTTCTACTATGACTACAAGGATGTACAGGTCAACGTAGTGGGTGTACCGGCAGGTGCCACCACCACCGTGTCGTATCTGCAAAATGCAGACAGCGCAACGGTCAAAGGGGCAGAATTTGAAGTGGAAGCCTTGCCAACCAGCAATCTGCGCCTGATCGGCAATATCGGCCTGCAGTCGGGTGAGTTTGACAAGCTGCAGGTACAAAACAGCACCACCAATTACGACGGCAACGACCTGGTGCGCACGCCTAACTTGAACAGCTTGCTCTCCGCCAGCTACCGCATTCCGCTGGCGAACGACAACAAAATCGTGACCAGCCTGGATTGGCGCTACACCGGCCAGCAGTATTACTTTGTGAATGCGCAGAATACCGCGCAGAACACGTACTACAAGCTGCTGAGCCAGGAAGGCTACTCCATTGTGAATGCCCGCGTTACCTGGAGCACCAAGGGCGATCGCCTGGCCATCACAGGCTACGTCAACAACCTGTTTGACAAGGAATACCTGGCGCATGCCCTGCCAGCGACGCCTGCTACCGGCTCCACCGCCATCTATGGCGCGCCGCGCACGGCGGGTGTTTCCCTGACGCTGCGTTTCTAAACAAAGCCCCTGTAGCGGATATCCGGCCTGGTGCCGGGTATCCGCTTTTTACGTTTACGCGAGGCATTATGTCTATCTCACCAACCCACCCGCTACTTCGCTGCCTTTGGCTGTACCGCACCATGCCATGGCGCTTCAGCCTCACGGCCATCCTGTTTTTACTGGTCAATGCCGCCATGGCCTGGCAACTGTGGCTGATCGGCCATGCCGTGCAGGCCGTTCATACCGGCGAGGCCGTCAGGCTGCTGCCCGATGGTCACTATGATTTCTCGGTTGCCTGGTATTGGATCGCCATCATCCTCGCCGTTGCCGCCGGGCGCGGCATTCTGCAGTATTTTGCCGGGGTGCTGTCGCTGATCATCGGCCAGGATCTCCTTTCCCTGCTGCGCGAGCGTATCCTGGTGCAGGTGCAGCGGCTTGATCTTGCCTACCACCTGCAACACGGCGTCGGCGAAATGGTCACCCGCACCACGCGCGATGCCGACAAGGTACGCGATGCGCTGATCAACTTCTGGCGGCAGGTGTTTGAGGCCAGCGTGTGGATATTGGTGTCGATTGGCCTGCTCTGCGTTTACAACGTATGGCTGGGGCTGGGCACCCTGCTGTTTGTGCTGGCAGGCATCGCCATGTTTGTACGGCAGACCGATCAGCTGGTCGCGCTGGACCGGGCGGTGGGCCAGGCCTATGACCAGGTGAACCAGGAATTGAGCGAAGGCATCAACGGCGTGCGCGTCATCAAGGCGTTTGCGCTGGAAGCCTCGCGCATCGGCGCGTTTGAAGGCTTTGTGCAGACCTTTGTGCGTCATGCCCATGCCGCGCTGGCCTATGCCGCTTCTCATACACCGCTGCCACAAACGCTGGTCGCGCTTGCCCAGGTCTGGATTCTGGGATTTGGCGCCTGGCTGATCCAGCAAGGCCAACTCAATATAGGCGCGCTGATCGCCTCGCTGCTGGTAGCCAACACCCTGATCTTCCGTATTGAGCCTATCGGTCGCGTCATGCAGGTATTTGCCGATGCCCGCTCTTCTGCCGGGCGCATCTGGGAGCTGCTGGATGAATCGCCGACCATTATCAGCGGCAGCGATAGCATCCCCAAAGCTGCGCTAGGGTTTCGTCTACACGATGTCACGGTGCAGGCCGCCGGTGGCAATGCCATCCTGCAGCATTGCCATTTGAACGCGGCGCCGGGTGAAATCCTGGCACTGGTCGGTATTACCGGTGCCGGCAAAAGTACGCTGGCCGCCCTGCTGCCACGGCTGCTGGACGCGGATCATGGCACGGTGGATATTGGCTCCGAGCAAGCCGGCTGGCAAAACGTGCAACTGTTCCGTCTCGATGAATTGCGCCGGCGCATTCACGTGGTCCCGCAGGAAAGCTTTCTGTTTTCCGACACGCTCGAAGCCAATCTGCACCTGGCAAGACCACAAGCCAGCGAAGCCGAGTTGCTCGAAGCCCTGGAACTGGCGGCTGCACGCGATGTGCTTGAATCGCTGTCCGACGGGCTGCAAACCCGCATCGGTGATCGCGGCATTACCCTTTCCGGCGGCCAGCGTCAGCGCATCAGCCTGGCCCGCGCGTTTCTGGCGCATCCCAGCATCCTGATTCTGGACGATGCCACCAGCGCGCTGGATGCCCTGACCGAACGCCGCGTGCTGGATAACATCCGCCGCCTGCGCGATGCCAGCGGGCAAGCGGTAACGGTGCTGCTGATCGCCAGCAAACTGTCCACCATTCTGCTGGCCGACCGCGTCGCCGTGCTGGATAAAGGCCGCATCGTCGCCCACGGCCAGCACACCCATTTGCTTGAACATCATGCGGAATACCGCGAACTGGTAGGAGTACATCATGGCTGAATCCCTGCGCCAGGAGCGCGCACTGAACGACATTGAGCTGGAGCAGCAGCTCGCCAAGAAAAGCCTGGACCGCAATATGTTCTGGCGCTTGTTACCGCTACTGGCACCGTATAAAAACCGCATTGCCGCCATTATCGGCATTGAAGTAGTGCTGGTCGGGATTATCTTTCTGCGGCCCTGGTTTGTCGGCCAGGTGATCGACCATGGCTTTATCACGACTGCCAAAGGCCTGGTGCTGAATACGCCGCTGCTAACCTGGATGGCGCTGGGCATGGGCCTGACCTGGGCGCTGCGCTTTGCCATCGCCGCGGTGTCGCAATATCTGGCCGGCTCTACCGCCATTCATATCCTCAATGACCTGCGCGTACGTGTATTTCGCCATATTCAGGCATTGAGCATCCGCTACTTTGACAGCACCAAGGCCGGCCGCATCATCTCGCGTGCCGACCGCGACGTCGATGCGCTGGAACCGCTGCTGATTCAGGGTCCGCCGGAACTGTTGTCTGCCGTGCTGCGTCTAGTCGGCGCCGCTTTTGCCTTGTGGTGGATTTCGCCCAAGCTATTGCTGGCACTAGCCAGTATCACGCCGCTGCTGATCCTGGGTACCTGGCTGTTCAAGCGTATTTCGGAGCATAACTGGGCACGTGTGGCCGAAGCCCGCGCGCGCTTTACCGCACATCTGGTGGAAACCGTGTCCGGCGTGCGCATCATCAAGCAAACCGTGCAGGAAGAAGCCAATGAAGCCCGCTATAGCGCGCTGGTGCACGACTTCAACCAGACACTGGTCAAGGGCAATATCCGCACCGGCTGGTTCTTGCCGACCACGCAGCTGCTCAGCACCGTGGGGCAGGCAGCGCTGCTGCTGGCAGGCGGGCTGGGCATCGCCCAGCATGAAATGACGGTAGGCCAGCTGGCGCAGAGTTTGTTTTACGTGCATCTGTTCCTCGGGCCATTGCAAGAGCTGAATGAACTGCTGGAGCGCTATACCTCGGGCGCCTCCTCCGCCCAGCGGATTTTTCTCATGCTGGATACCGAGCCCGAAATCAATGATCCGGCCCATGCTCGCCACCCCTTGCTGTCGCAAGGCAGCGTGGAGTTTCGCGATGTGGTGTTCGGTTACAAGCAGGATGGCAGCCGCCCCGTCATCCGCCATCTAAACCTGCAGGTCGCCGCTGGCGAGGTACTGGCCATTGTTGGCCCCACCGGCCATGGCAAAAGCACGCTGGTGCAATTGCTGACACGCTTTTACGAGGTGCAGGGCGGCGCCGTGCTGCTGGATGAGGTGGATGTGCGCGACTACCCGCAACAGGTATTGCGGCGCAAAGTGGGCGTGGTGTTGCAGGATAACGTGCTGTTTTCCGGCAGCGTGCTGCATAACCTGCGGCTGGCCGCGCCCGATTTCAGCGATGAAGCACTGATCGCGGCGGCCCGCGATCTTGGGGCCGATGAAGTGCTGGAGCGTTTGCCCCAGGGCTACCAGACCGAAGTTGGCCCGCTGGGCAGCTTCCTCAGCCATGGGCAACGCCAGCTGGTGTGCCTGGTGCGTGCTTACCTCGGCAATCCCTCGGTGCTGGTGCTGGATGAAGCCACCTCGGCGGTGGATATCCATACCGAGCGCCGCGTGCAGGAAGCCTTCCGCCGTCTGTGCGAAGGCCGCACCGCCATCGTTATCGCCCACCGCCTCGCCACCATCCGCGATGCTGACCGCATTGCCGTGATCTGGAATGGCGAGGTGAAGGAGATCGGCAATCACGCCACGCTGATCGCTAAAGGCGGCGCCTATAGCGCGCTGTACCAGGCCTACGAGGAAGCCTCCGTGCCGGAGACCGCCGGCCTGCGCTCTGTTGCCTGAGAAGCAGAACTGCCATGCCGCCTGTTGGGAGCCAGTCATCCCGCTGGCGGCACGCCTCTGGCAGGCACATTAAGCCTCTGTTTTTAAATCAGGTTTTTTTGCCGCATCTCTTCTGCGACGCTGGTATGAAATCTGCGAACACATTGAGGTATTTCCAAATATTCGTGCTTTAAACCTTTAGTTAACATCATCATCAGGAGCTCACATGTCTGTTACTGCCATTGATAGTATCTGGTACACCCGCTGCCCCGTGCCGACCCCGCTGGGGCTGGCCGCCCGTGAAAACTGGTTTGCCCAGGAATTCGCCCCCGATCACATCAGCATCAAAACCCTGCAGGAAGTGACCGACGCCGACCTGCGCGAGTCGCACTATGATCATCGCTTGCCACACTCATTCCGCCAAGGCGGCAGCGTGCCTGCCATCTGGGCGCGTGCTAATGGCACCGACACCCGCGTGATCGGCCTTAACTGGGTGGACGAAGCCCAGCTGGTCGTCACCCTGCCGGGCTCCGGCATCACCAGCGTGGCCGACCTGAAAGGCAAGCGTATTGCCCTGCCGCTCAATAACATCAGCATAGACCACCAGCGCGCCAGTGCCCTGCGCGGCATTGTCGTCACCCTGGAAACCGCCGGTCTGAGCGCAGACGATATCCAGTTTATTGACCTGCCCGTGCCTCAGGGCGGTGCCGGGGTGGGCTGGACATCCAGCCACACGCCTTATGCCACCGAATTTGAAGCACTGAAAGCCGGCAAGGTCGATGCCATTTACGTCAAGGGTGCCCGCGGTGTGGAAGAAGCGCACAAGCACGGCGTCGTGACGCTATATGACGTACGCCAGCATCCGGATCCTATCGCGCGTGCCAACAACAGCGCACCACGTCCGATCACGGTCGACAATGCCCTGCTGGAGCAACGCCCTGACCTGGTCGTGCGCTTCCTCAGCAAGATTCTGGATGTGGCCGACTGGGCCGCCGCGCATGAAGCTGACACCGTTAGCTACATCGCCAAGGAATCGCATTCCAGCGACGAGTGGGTGCGCAAAGCCTATGGCAATGACATTCACCTCAAGCAAGGCACCTCGCTGGATGATCTGTCGATTGCTGGCCTCACTGCCTACAAAGACTTCCTGTTCAAATGGGGCTACCTCAAATCTGATTTTGATGTGGCCAACTGGATTGCTCCTGGCCCGCTGGATGAACTCCTGCGCACCCGCAAGCAAAAGGCAGCATAAGTCCTGCTGAGCTTGATTGTGATTCCGTCTGGAATTACTGTAGTTTCTTACTCTCGTTAATCCGCCCGCCCCGGCCAACACGGTCAGGGCGGGCAATGCATATCAGGAGGCAAGCATGGCTTCTCTCAAACTCGGCGATACCGCCCCCGACTTCACCCAGGACTCCAGCATTGGCCCCATCTCGTTCCACGAATGGCTAGGCGACAGCTGGGGCATACTGTTTTCCCACCCGGCCGACTACACCCCGGTGTGCACCACCGAACTCGGCGCCACCGCCAAGCTCGCCGATGAATTCAAGAAACGCAATGTCAAGGTATTGGCGCTTTCCGTTGATCCCGTCGAGTCGCACCATGGCTGGATCAAGGACATCAACGACACCCAGGGCACCACGGTGAATTTCCCCATCCTGGCGGATGCTGATAAAAAGGTCTCCACGCTGTATGACCTCATCCACCCTAATGCCAGCACCACCGCCACCGTGCGCTCGGTATTTGTCATCGACCCGCACAAGAAAGTCCGCCTGACGCTGACCTATCCCGCCAGCACCGGCCGCAATTTTGACGAAATCCTGCGCGTGATCGATTCGCTGCAACTCACCGAATACCACAGCGTGGCCACCCCGGCCAACTGGAAAGACGGTGACGATGTCGTCATCGTGCCATCGCTGACCGACCCGGACATCCTCAAGGCCAAATTCCCCAAGGGTTTCAAGACAGTCAAACCGTATCTGCGGCTGACGCCTCAACCCAACAAATAAACCAGGAAGTCATCCGTACTCTCAATAAAAAAGCCTGCATCTGCAGGCTTTTTGGTTACGGAGGCATTGAAAAAAGTTCAGGCAATCCTTCGCACATTGTTGTGAGCGCGTTCCAGCGGCAGAGGGTCTATCCAGGCGGCGATGTCGACATCCTGCTCGATGAAGTGGTGCTCAAGCAGGAACTGCTTGGCGATGCTAAGGCCGTGGATGGCTTGCTGATTGAGGGTGATGACCAGGTTCTGGTTAAAGTCCGGCCCCAGTACTTTATCCAGCCAGGCCTCAGACCAGCCGGTTTCATGTCCGATCAGGCGCAGGCTTTGCGCGCGGTGTTTTTTTGCCCAAAGCCCAGCACTGACCACTTGCCGCAAAAAGCGCTCCACCACATCGGGATGCTGGGCAACGGTATCGGCGTTGACGGTGAGCGGCCTGGGCGCACAGTTGCTGATGCGGATGTAGGGGTCGGGATGAAAGCCGAGGTCGAACACAATATGGGCGCCCAGCAGATGGGTGATTTCGGCGCCGCGCACATCCTTGACGTAAATGGCATCGACTTCGCCGCGCACCAGGGCGTATACCTCGTTGACATAGCCATGCCGGGCGTGGCCCCAGCCGCCTGGACGATCAATATCGTTGACGGTGATATAGGCGGAATCCGGCAACTCGACCAGCGCGATGTCGCGCAGCCCCAGCCCGGCCTGCTCCAGCGTCACATAAAAGGCCCGTAGGGCCGCGGCGCGATTGTAATCGCTGGAAATCTGGTGGATGGGAATGCCGACGCGGCGGTCTTTGAGATCGCGCGCGGTGCGTATGCCCGAACCGGGCAGCGTGATGATGGCCTGGTATTCGTCGGTCCAGCTGATACCGATAACGCGGGTATCGCTGCCATTGGCTTTGGCCCAGATGGCGGGGGTATTGCCGCCCTGGCGAAAGAGATTCGGCAACCGGTGGTCAAAATGCGAGACCAGGTCGGAAGGTTTGTCCGACTCGATCAGCGAGCGCAGCGGGATATCCCCTGCAAACTCCCGCTCCAGCAGTCCCAGTTGTATCGCCAACCCCAATGGCGTGGGAACAGGGGAGCGGGTATAGGTAAACACGGTCGTAGCAGTCATGGTGAGTTATTGTTGTTATGGCGTTGTAGTGAAGGTGGTTATTCGCTGGAAGTTTTGCGCCAGCGGAACAGGTAAGCCGTGATGCGGTACAGCACAAAGGTCAGCAGATAACCGACGATGCCGATCAGGATGGTCACGACCACCAGGATATCCATGCGCGCATTCATTTCGGCATTCATCATGAGATTGCCCAGGCCGGCGCCAGCATTGAAAAGGATTTCACTGCCGATGGTAGACAGCCAGGCCATGGCCAGCGCAAACGACACCCCGGTAAAAATATTCGGCAAGGCGGCGGGCAGCAGAATATGGCGGAACTGCTGCGCCCGGCTCAGCTTGAGCACATTGCCCACTTCTAGGAATTTGCTGTCTACCTGGCGCAGGCTTTCATAGGTCGCCAGCACCAGCGGAAAAAATGCCGACAGGCAGACGATGAACAGCTTGGCGGTATCACCATTGCCCAGCCACAGGCTGAATACCGGGACCAGGCCCATGAGCGGCACCTGACGCAGGATATGGTAAAGCGGGCCGACGGAGGTATCGATGAGGCGGGAGCTTGCCATGGAAATACCCAGCAGCAGGCCAAATGTGCCGCCAATGGCGAGACCGGTCAGCGCGCGCTGCAGGCTGGCCGCCAGATTGAGCTGCAGATCGCCGCTGGTGATGAGTTCGCGCAAGGCGTCCTGCATTTGCGATACCGAGGAAAAAGCATAGGCAAACGAGGCGCCGCGCGTGGACATGTATTGCCAGCCCAGGAGCAGCAGCAAAGGCAGGATAAGCCCGACGGCGCGACGCCCCAGGGAAAGTCCGGACAAGAAAGATGAAATTGAACGCATGATGATCACTCCTCAGGCAACGCGCCAGCGCACAAGATGGGCTTCGCCCCATTTAAAACTGCGATCAATGCAAAACCCGATCAGGCCCGTCAGCACCACGCCGACCAGCACGATATCCAGGCGGAACATATCGCGACCCATCTGCATCATCTGCCCCAGACCACTATCGGCCACCAGCAGCTCGGCAGCCACCAGCACGGTCCACGACCGGGCAAAGGCAATGCGCAAGCCGGTAAGCACCGGCGGGAAAATAGCCGGGATGATGACTTTGCCGTAGAGCGTGGTCCATGGCAGCCGGTAGACGCGGGCAACTTCCAGATAATTGACCGACACGCCACGCGTGGCTTCAAACGCGGCCAGCGCCACGGTGAAAAAGGAAGCCTTGATGACGATGGCGATCTTGAAACTTTCATCCACGCCCAGCAGCAGGATAAAAACCGGGATCAGCGCAATGGTGGGGATCTGGCGTATGGCGTGGAACAGCGGTGCGCACAGCGCCTCCACGTTTTTGGACAAGGCCATGAGGATGCCGAACAGCAGCCCCGCAGAAGCACCCAGGCTATAACCCAGAACCAGGCGCGACAGGCTTTTGCCCAGATGCTCCTGCAGCTCGCCTGAGGTCAGCAGCTCCTGAAAAGTGCTGGCCACCTCCAGCGGGGATGCCAGCAGCTGCGGTGAGATCAGCTGCAGATGGCTGATCCAGCCCCATACCAGCAACAGCAGCACTGGCGAGATAAACGCAGCAAGCTTGAGCTGGCGATAGTTCACCCGCCCGGCAACCCTGTTAAGGCCAATGGCGGCCCGAATACCAATACTCATTTGCCTGTGCCCGTTATTCTGCGTTGGTCAGCACGGCCAGGCGAGTAATGCCTGCCCGCTCAATGGCGGCCATGACTTTGGCCACAGTGCCGTAATTCACCGACTCATCGGAGCTCAGATGCAAGCTCAGGTCTGGGTCGGCCGCATGCAGCGATTTAAGCTCGCGCTCGACATCGGCCACTGGCAGCTCGCGCTTGTCGATAAATACCTTGCCCTGCGCATCCACACTCAGGCTGACGGCTTTTTTCTGCTCGGCAGACTGCGTGGGCGCGGTCTTCGGCAGATTGACCGTAATCGCGTTATTCAGCACGGGAATGGTGACGATGAAAGCCACCAGAAGCACCAGCATCACATCCACCAGCGGGGTGATGTTGATCTCGCTCAAAACCTCATCGGTATCGTTACTTGTAGAGAATGCCATTATGCGAACGCCTCTTTTTTGATATTGACCACGGATGGTGCCGTATCAGGCTTGCGGCTGTTGCGGAAGGACACCTTGCGCGACAGGTTGATCAGGTCGGCAGCGAAATCGTCCAGATCGCCGCTGGCGAGCTTGAGACGGCGGGTAAAGAAGTTGTAGGCCAGCACGGCAGGCACCGCCACGGCAATGCCCAGGCCGGTTGCCACCAGCGCCTCACCGATCGGGCCAGCGACCACTTCCAGGCTTGCCGTACCCAGGCGACCGATATCGGTCAGCGCATGCATGATGCCCCACACGGTGCCAAACAGACCGACAAACGGCGAGGTGCTGCCAATGCTGGCGAGCACGGCCAGGCCGCTTTCCAAACTGCGACGCTCTTTCAGAATCTGCTGGCGCAATGAGCGCTCCAGCAAGTCCTGGCGTTCGCCGCTATGTTCCAGATCATGCTGACCTGGGGTATCCGCATCACGCAGGGCATTGAACCCGGCCTGGGCCACACGGGCAGCCGGGCCATTGAATTCGCTGATCTCGGCTGCCGAGAGCAAATCCGGCGCTGCCCAGAAGGCCTGTTTGTAGCGTTTATTCTGGTAGCCGGCACGGAAATTCTGCACGCCTTTAACGGCGAGCAAGGTCCAGGTAACGACGGAAAATGCGACGAGTGTCCAAAGCACACTGTCGACGATGAGAGAGGTTGATGCGCTGATTGCCATGATGTTTTCCTTAACTTAACTATTTATTAACTTAACTGTTTAACTTGAATTCGATTGGATACCGAGTTAGCAGCCGTCGATTTACTTGACCGTTTTATTTGGCCAGCCTGAATTCGATGGGCACGGTTGCCCAACCATCGACCGGAGTGCTGCCCCGCTTGGCCGGAGCAAATACCCAGTTTTTGACGACCTCGAGCGCAGCCTCATCCAGGGTCTTGCGTCCGCTGGATTGCTTGATTTCTACCGCACCGGGCTTGCCGCTTGCCAGCACGCGCACCCGCAGAATGACCTTGCCTTCCCACCCCTGCCGCTGGGCAAATGATGGATACTCTGGCGGCGGATTATTCAGGTAACCGGCATAGCCGACCGCCTCGGTCAGCGGCTCCTCCTTGGGTGCCGGTGGCGCTGGCGGCGGTGTGGGCACGGCCTGCACAGGCTCCGGCGTATGTTGGGCGGTGGTGTTTTCCTGCACGGTCATGTCGTTCGGCTTGATATCCGGCTCGGCAGGGGCGGTTTTCAGCGCCTGCACCGGCTTCGCGGGCTGCGGCTTGCGCTCCACCTTGGGTGGCGGTGGTGGTGGTGGCTCGATTTTCTTTTCAGGCTCAACCTTGGGAGCGGGCTTGATGAACTCGATCACGACTTCTTTGGGGGCAGGTGGCTTGGGCGGCACGCGCTGGGATTCCAGATAGGCGGAAATACCCACAATATGCGCCAGCACCACCAAGGCCACGATGCCGCTATTACGCTGGTTGAGCAATTTGCCGGAGCTTTCCAGCTGCTCCAGAGCCCGATTGCGGTAAAGCCCAAAACGCTCGCCGCCATCGGAGACAGCACGCGCCACCGCGTCTTTAAGCACCGATAAATTTTGCTCAATATCCGGCAAGGCGCCAGATTTCGTATACCTTGCCGTGGAGCTCGAAAGACTAGACATCACCTTTCTCCTTTCGATAAGTAATAAGTAAATTGCGCATCAAATAAAATCGCTCAGTACATCGTCGCGTATGCGCTGAAACTCGCTCGCCGAACGGATGCGCGGGCGTGGCAGTTTCACGGGAACAATGCGTTTTATGCGTCCGGGGTGCGAGGTCATCACCACAATGCGGTCGCCCAGAAAGACGGCTTCTTCCACATCATGGGTCACCAGCACGGTGGTTAATCCTTCGTGTTCCCACAGGCGCTGCAACTCGTGCTGCAGCTTCATGCGGGTCAATACATCCAGCGCGCCAAATGGCTCATCGAGCAGCAACAGCTGCGGACGTAGCACCAGCGCGCGGGCAATCGCCACGCGTTGTGACATGCCGCCTGAAATCTGATGCGGGTAAGCCTTCTCAAACCCGGTCAGGCCTACGGTGGCAATCTGCGCCTTGACGCGGGCATGGCGCTCCTGCTGCGGCACATCGGTGGCAGAGAAAGCCAGCAGAATGTTTTCTTCCACCGTCAGCCAGGGAAACAGCCGATGCTCCTGAAACACGATGCTGCGGTCGAGCGAGGTGCCTGAAATGCGCTGGCCCTGGTAAACGATATTGCCCTGGTACTGCGCATCCAGGCCGGTGATCAGGCGCAGCAGCGTGGACTTGCCGCAACCGCTGGCACCGACGATGGACACAAACTCGCCCGCGCGGATATCCAGCTGAATATCATCCAGCACCTTGAGCGGCTCTCCGTGCAGCTGATAGCTTTTGGATACGTGATCCAGCTGCAGCGCATAGGACGCAGGCTGCTGCTCCGCCTCGCTGATGGGCGTTTCACCCCGCCTGAAATCGATTACCGCTCTTGTCACTGCCATGCCTGCCAACCTTTTTTTCCAATGCCGCATCGAGTTGCGACGTCATCTCTGTTTACCCAGGGCTGCTTATTCCAAAACAGCATGAGCATGAATGTCCATATGACTATGCAAAGCGTATGCCAGACTAAGATATTTAATTTTTGTTTTTTACTTTCATAAACTTAATTAAATTTCCCATGCGCCTAAAAAACTAACTGTTGCCTGGGCAACAGCAAAATCAGATGACGTTGTTTCCCCTGCAACAGCCATGAAAAAAGCCGTCTTGCGACGGCTTGGAGGTTATTTCGGTTTTGCCTTACCTGGCTTGAGCCACATTGACCGATGACGGCGGAGCGCGCGCTACCCAGTAATGCTCGAGCCCGAGATCCTTCAGCGCCTGATTCACAAAGCGGGGATTCAGCAGTTGCTGCACATTGACATCATTACGTATCAAGCCTGAGCTTTTTGCATAACTGGCCAGACGTTGATAATGCGCGGTCAGCACCCCGTCATACACCGGCGACCAGCGGTCTTTCCAGGCCACGGCATCGCTTTCGTAATCACGGCGCACCACGGATTCCGGTTGCACCAAGCTCAAGTAATCCTTGATGTATTTTTCGCGATTAGCGTCCTGCGCGGCCCAGTAACTGGTTTTGACGTAGGCATTCACCACCAGCTGGGTAATCTCAGGATATTGGGTAACAAAGGCGTTGGTGGCCCAGATACCGCCGCGCAGCTTGTAGTCGGTGAGCGAGGTTTTGGTGGACCAGATAATGCGGCCCACGCCTTTATCCTGCAGGTTGTACGCATCATTCAGGCTGAAAAAACCATCCACTGTGCCGCTGGCGAGCGCTGCCGCCCCGACCTGCGGATTGACGTTCACAATCCTAAAGTCCTTGAGTGTCAGCCCTTGCGATGCGGCCAGGGCGGCAAAAGTCGCCTCCCACGGGCGGCCACGATGCAAGGCAATGCGCTTGCCCTTGAGATCGACAATGCTCTTGGCGGTGGAATTGGCAGGTACCACCAGATAGGAATTGCCATTGCTACCCCAGGGCGCGACCAGTTGTACCACTGGCTTGGCGGCATTGAGGATGATGGGCGGCAAGTCGCCATAAGCAGCAAAATCAATGGTGCCATTGGCAAAGGCTTCATTGATGATAGGGCCAACGCCGGAGTGGGATGCCGGCACCCACTCCACCTTGATGCCTTTTTTTGCCAGACTTTGTTCCAGGCCGCCCAGATCATTGACGGCATCCACGCCCATATACGAGGTCTTGCCGCCGAGGTTGTAAGCGACCACGGCGATACGCACGACCTTGGGCGCCTCTTCCGCCACGGCCTGCTGGGCGATAAATGCCCAGAAGGTCACCACACTTGCTACCAGTATCGCCAGGCGATACACCAGATTTACTTTCATTGCCTACTCCTTGATTCATTCATTTGGGCATGATGCCCATCCCCGCCCCTCAGGCGGCTTTTCGCTCGTCTTGCAGCCATGCAAGCGCCGTTTCCAGCGGGCCGCGCTCTACCCAGGCATCCAGATCAAAGTCGCGATCCAGCAAACCATGCACCAGCATGAAATGCTTTTGCTGGCGGAAGAGATGCAAACGCTCGTCAGATAAATCCGGCGCCAGGCTGAGATGGAATTGATCGCCGTAGGCTTGCTGAACGCCGATGCCACCGGAACGGGTTTCGCCTTCCAGCACTTTGCGCACACCGTCCAGATTGGTTTTTGCCCATTCGGATGCACGTAGTGATTGATACAGAAAACGCGCGACCAGCTCCGGCTGCTGTTGCAGCAACTGCTCGTGAACGGTGATAGGACGCGGTGTGCCGTTATTGACGCGATACTGCAGGTCCGGGTAGGTATCCAGATTGATCCCGACGACCACACCCTGTTTGGCCGCGGCTTCCACGGCGGAGGCCCCTTTGACATAGACGGCATCCACCTTGCCTGCGGCGAGTTGCGCGATGCCATCCCACAAGCCACCCAGGTCTTCGCGCCCACCCTGCCCCGAGCCGACTTCAACCAGCTCGACATCATCGAGCGTAAGCCCGGCGATCTTGAGGGCGCCACGATAGCCTTGCAGGCTCATGCCGCGGGCAATACTGCTGCCGCGAATATGCGCCGGCAGCGGATGATCGATAAAGGCCGGCAGCGCAAGCCGCAGGCCTTTAAGGTGCGCGGGCTCGGTGATGCCGGAATCCGGGCGCACCAGGATGGTTTGCCACTCGTCTATCCAGGTAAGGCCGATCAGGCGCGTAGGCGCGCCCTGGGCACGGGCCGCGATCGCCAGCAGATTGCCACCTTCGCGTATCAAAGTAGGCACCTGGTGATCGTAATGATGGCGCGCCAGCTCGCGATGATCCTGCAAGGTAGACAGCGCAATGCCGTCCGCGGCAAATTCGGATTCCAGCCAGCCCAGCTTATGGGCAAGGCCCGTGGCGGTGGGCACCGGGCAACGAGTAAACCAGAGCCGGTCGATCGCCTGAGATGTGCTTGTGCTCACGGCGGCTCCTTAACCTGCTGCCTGCAGATTGGCTTGGGGACTATCGTTTGCCGGCACCAGGCCCAACGCGGTGGCCTGGTCATAGATCTTGGCCATTTTCCACTGCTGGGTCAGTACGCCTGGGCCATAGTCACGTGAGCCACCGAGCGAATCGGCCAGGCTTTGAATCAGCGCGCCCTCTTCCAGCAGCAGGATGAACTCAGCCAGCTTGCGCAGGCCCTGCTTGCCCCAAACGGTGGAGCCGCCATTGGCTTCCAGAATGGCGATGTTATGCGGATTAAGGCGAATCTGATCCAGAATGAAATCGACCTCCTGCTGGCGACGATCGATGTAGATCGGGATCTCGCGTATCAGGTTGAAACGTTGCACCGGCACGTAGCGAATCGGCAGCGGGCGGTGAGCCTGTGCCCAGGCACCAAGGTAAGGCGAATGCACGTGGGAGATCGTGGTGATATCCGCGTGCTGTTTGAACAGCTTGTTGTAACGGGTATTACCCAGCCCGCTCTTGCCGATGATGACATTGCCATCAAAGTCCACCACCAGCGGTTCCAGCTTCTTGCCTTTGTTGAACGGGCCGCCGTAATTGACGATGACCAGCTTTTCCTGGCCCGGCACACGCTCTACAAAGCCGACTGTGCCATTGGCGGTAATGGTGCCTGTCTCGCGGAATACATCGAACGCCAGTTGCGCCTCTTCCAGCACGCTTTGTACAAAGTCATCCAGCTCTGTTTTTACTTCAACTGCGGTAACGCTCATGGTTTTGCCCTCTATCGTGGTATGTGAATTGCATCTGAAAATGCATATCCCTGCAGGCGCAAGAGCCATGCCAAATTACACACCGGCAGAGGTGATGAAATTTAGTCTTTAAAATTCATGGCATTAACCGAGAAGCGCCGTGCATGGAAGACTCAGCAGGAGGAGAGGAAGTGTTGGCTGGCAAACACTAGCGCTGACAAGACTGTTGCCGTGACATCACTTTTATCAGCATTTATACGAATATCGCGCAGCCAATATTGCATAAGTTATAACCATCACTTATATAGGTATAATGTGATATTAGTGGAAATGTTAATAACATTTGGCTATATTGCCACCTGCAATTTACCAAAGAGAGCATCACACCATGCGAACGCAATTATGGGACTACGACCTGGAAGAGAATGACACCACGCCGCCATTAAAAGGCGCCGAGCATGTCATCACGCACCCCAATCCATCGTCCGTCAGCCTGTCGATCCGGGCCAGCGCCCTGGTCTTCAGCGACCCAAAATCGCAACAGCTATTGAGAATGATAGAGCGCGTCGCCAAAAGCGACGCCACGGCATTGATCATCGGCGAAACCGGCACCGGCAAGGAACTGATTGCCCGGCAGATGCACGCCCTCAGCGAACGCAAGCATGCGCCTTTTCAGGCCGTGAATTGCGGTGCGTTCTCTGAAACCCTGGTAGAAAGCGAATTGTTTGGTTATGAGCGCGGCGCCTTCACCGGTGCCTCGCAATCCAAGATCGGCTGGTTTGAATCGGCCAACGGCGGCACGCTGTTTCTCGATGAAATCGGCGACCTGCCGCAGTCGACCCAGGTCAAACTGCTACGCGTATTGCAAGAGCGCGAAGTGGTCAGAGTGGGCGCCCGCAAGGCCATCCCGATCAACGTGCGCCTGATCGCCGCCACCAACGTCGACCTGGAAGAAGCCGTGCGTGCCGGCCGCTTCCGCGAAGACCTCTACTACCGCATCAAAGTCGTTCCCATCAACCTCCCGCCTCTGCGCGAGCGCCGTGGTGACATCCTGCCGCTGGTCGAGCACTTCCTCAATGTATACAAGGAAAGGCTCCAAACTCCCGCGCCACAACTGGCACCCGAAACCATCCGCGTGATGCTCGAATACCCTTGGCCCGGCAATATTCGCGAGCTGGAAAACGTCATCCACCGCGCGCTGCTGGTTGCCAACACCAATACCCTGCAACCACACGACCTCAACCTGCCGCACTCCCTGCTGCAACGGGAAGAGCATGCCGCCCGGGCACATCATCCAGCCAAACCCGCCAAGCCCAGCGCAGGGCAAAGCGGCGAGGTGTCCACCTACCCTCTGGAAACCGTGTTCTACGAACTGTTTCAAGAATCCCCAGACAAGCTGTTTGACATCGTCAACAACCTGCTCGTCAGCAAAGCCTATGATTTTTGCCATCACAATCAGGTACATACGGCAAGACTGCTGGGCATCAGCCGAAATATTCTCAGGGCGAGGCTGAAGGAACTGGGGTTGATTGACTGAGGCCTGAACCTCATTAATCCGATCCATAACTAACCACTGACTTCTGGACTTGCTAATTCAGGATTTTCCAGTGACTTCTCCAGCGCAATAATCTTTCGCCTATAAGTGTGAACACCCCTCCTCATGGCTCTTCTTCATGAAAATGCGGAGGGAGAAGCCTGCCAACATCATCTGATGTATTTGTTCTCAACCCTGATCTTGCGCATCACTCTAGACCTAAGTTTATCGTCGGCACCATGTTAAACTTACGGTTTAAAATTTCATGGCATTCATGCATACGCATTTCTGGCTTATAGATCGTGATGCCAAGCAGTGACACTGCTGCAACGCTCGCCTGAATGAGCGTAGATAATCAAGGACAACAAATGAAAAAGGCATTAATCACCGGCGTCACAGGACAGGACGGCGCTTATCTCGCAGAATTTCTGTTGAGCAAAGGGTATGAGGTCCATGGCATAAAGCGTCGTAGCTCGCTATTCAATACTGCGCGCATTGATCACCTGTTCCACGATGTGCATGAATCCGGCAAGCCTTTCTACCTGCATCACGGCGACATGACCGACTCTTCAAGCCTGACGCATATTATCCAGAAGATTCAGCCTGACGAAATTTACAATCTGGCAGCCCAGAGCCACGTTGCGGTCTCATTTGAAGAACCTGAATACACAGCGAACTCCGACGCGCTAGGTGCTTTACGAATTCTTGAAGCAATCCGCATCCTGGGCCTGACCAAAAAAACCCGATTCTATCAGGCATCGACTTCGGAGCTTTACGGTCTGGTTCAGGAAACTCCGCAAAAGGAAACGACCCCCTTCTATCCGCGCAGTCCATACGCGGTAGCGAAACTCTATGCGTATTGGATTACCGTCAATTACCGCGAGGCCTATGGCATTTATGCATGCAATGGCATCCTCTTCAACCATGAATCGCCTATCCGCGGCGAAACCTTTGTTACCCGTAAAATTACACGGGCATTGGCTCGCATAAAACTGGGCCTGCAAGAATGTCTGTATCTCGGCAACCTCAATGCAAAACGGGACTGGGGCCATGCCAAAGATTATGTAGAGATGCAATGGCTCATGCTGCAACAGGAAAATCCAGAAGATTTCGTAATTGCTACCGGCGTGCAATACAGCGTTCGTGATTTCGTCAATGCCGCCGCAAAAGAACTGGGGCTTGCCATTACCTGGCAAGGTGAAGGAGTTAACGAAAAAGGTTACGACGAATCTGGAACATGCATCGTAGCGGTCGATCCGAGATATTTCCGCCCGACAGAAGTAGAAACGCTACTGGGAGACCCGAGCAAGGCAAAAAACAAACTGGGGTGGGTTCCTCGGATTTCGTTTGATGAACTTGTTACCGAGATGGTGCGTGAAGATCTTAAATCAGCACAAAGAGATGAGCTGGTTAAACAGCATGGCTATGCCGCTTTTATCCCGCACGAATAATCCATATGGCTAAATTACGCATCTTGCTGACAGGTAGCGGCGGCATGGTTGGGCGCAATCTGCTTGAGCATCCGTCCATCTGCGCTCATGAGATGCTGACGCCACGGAGCCATGAGCTGGATCTCCGCAATTACAGCGCAGTGGAACTTTATCTGGAAAAACATCGCCCAGACATGGTCATTCACGCGGCAGGAAAGGTGGGGGGGATTCAGGCGAACATGCGCGAACCCGTAGGATTTTTGCTCGAAAATCTGGATATGGGACGTAACATAGTGTGGGCTTCAAAGCAGGTAGGAGTTAAACGGCTGCTTAATCTTGGCAGCTCATGCATGTATCCTCGCAACCACAATGAGCCCTTGCCCGAAGAGTTTGTGCTAAAAGGCGAACTGGAGCCCACAAACGAAGGGTACGCCCTAGCGAAGATAATGACTGCCCGACTGTGTGATTACATCATGCGCGAAGATGCCAGTTTTCAATATAAAACCCTCATCCCATGTAATTTATACGGCCGACATGACAAATTCGATCCAGCCCATTCACATTTGATCCCAGCCATCATTCACAAAGTCTATCAAGCCAAGCAAAAAGGCGAAAAAACCGTCGAAATATGGGGCGATGGTACGGCGCGCCGAGAATTCATGTACGCAGGCGACCTGGCAGATGCGCTTATTGAATCCATTCACCGTTTTGACTCGCTCCCCCCGATGATGAATATTGGCCTTGGCTATGATTACTCAATTAACGAGTATTACCAAGCAACCGCCGAAGTAATGGAGTACGAGGGTGGCTTCACCCACAATCTAAGCAAACCAGTCGGCATGATGCGAAAATTAGTGAGCGTAGAACGTCAAGAACGCTGGGGTTGGTCTGCAGGGACTACTCTTAAGTCAGGTATAGAAAAAATTTATCAATACTATCTGCAGTCGATGAATGCCCAACAGGGAACAGGGATCATTAAATCGTTATGAAAAAAATTGCTGTTGTCATTCCTGCATACGGTGAGAGCTCGAATATTGTGGATCTATGCAAAGAGATACTGCACCACTATGCGCATGCAGATATTCTGATTGTCGATGACTCTCCCGACCTCCTAACAGTAAAGGCCATCAAAGAGTTCGCCCATCCTCAAGTTACCATCAAACATCGCGAGAAAAAAGGCGGCCGTGGCAGTGCCGTCATTCTGGGTATTATTGAGTGCCTGAATAAAGATTATGAATATTTCCTGGAAATTGACGCGGATTTCTCACACCCGCCATCTCAAATTCCAAGTTTGATCAAATACGCCGATGAAAAAAAAATCGATCTTCTGATCGCCAGTCGTTACCTAGCCGATAGCAAAATAATAAACTGGCCATTATCAAGAAAAATTTTTTCGAAATGCGCCAATGTTCTTGCAAGAGTACTACTGCGCGTACCCGTTTATGACTACACCAATGGATTCAGATTATACAGCCATCGATCCGCAGTTGAATTGACACGTACCTGCGGCAAGCTGGGTAATGGTTTTATTGCATTAAGTGAGATCCTCGTAAACTTACATTACCGTCAATACAGCATAGGTGAAGTACCCACAATTTTTGTTAATCGAATCCGAGGTGAAAGCTCTCTGTCTCGCAAAGAAATTTGGAATGCACTAAGCGGTCTGGGAAGAATATACAAGCTCAAAAGACGGCTATCAAAATGAA
>DATMSO010000028.1:0-64471 GCA_035565335.1 Methylovorus sp. | reverse complement strand
ATAAATCGCGATACCTTGTTAAAACCCCTTTCTTCTGTGACCAGCATCGTGGAAAGAAGGCACACATTGCCTATACTTTCCAACCTTTTGCTTGAAGCAAAGGACGAAAAGATCGTTCTGACCGCTACAGATCTGGAAATGCAAATATCACTGGCATTGCAAACCCCTGTTGGTGGAGAACTATCCACCACGATTTCCGCAAAGAAATTGTTGGATATCTGCCGCTCATTGCCTGAGAATGCAGAGATCACCATGGCAACTGCAGAAAGCCGCATTCAGGTAAAAACCGGCAAAAGCCGGTTTAATCTGCAAACCCTTCCTGCTGCCGACTACCCCGTGATGACGAAAGCAACGGGCACGAGTTACACCGTGGTGACGATTGAGCAAAAAGCGCTTAAGCGTTTATTCAAGCAAGTAGAATTTGCCATGGCACAGCAGGATATACGTTACTATCTGAACGGCCTGCTATTTGAAGTTAACGGACAACGCCTGAATGTAGTCGGTACCGACGGACACCGCTTGAGTTTCACCTCAACAGAGCTTGATAAAAGCTACGAAAAACAAGAACTTATACTTCCACGTAAGACGGTAATAGAGCTGATCAAGCTGTTGGATGAAAGCGAAGAAGAGGTGACGATTGAAATTGCCAGTGGTCAGGTGAATTTCTCGTTTGGTGATATAAAGCTGATTTCCAAAGTCATTGATGGCAAGTTTCCTGATTACACACGCGTGATCCCTGTCGGGCATAAAAACAGCTTTAACGTGGATCGCATGACAATCTTGTTGGCCATGCAACGTGCATCCATACTTTCAAACGAAAAATACCGTGGTATTCGTATGGTACTTGGCAGTGACAGTCTACGTTTGATCAGCACCAACAGCGAACAGGAAGAAGCAGAAGAGGAACTTGAAATTGCTTACGGCGGCGATTCTCTGGATATTGGCTTCAATGTAACCTACATGATCGACGTCTTGAACAACGTCAATTGCGATACGGTCACTTTCTCATTCGCTGACGCCAATAGCAGCTGCCTGGTAACCGTAGCGGATGACGAGACATACAAATATGTCGTAATGCCGATGCGGATTTAGCCCAACTAAATTAAAGAATTACGATAGATTTCATTAGATTTAAGTGTTTCACGTGAAACTTTGAAAAGACGAAAAGCATGACAGACTACGATTCATCCAGTATTAAGATTCTTGAAGGCCTGGACGCAGTACGCAAACGCCCCGGCATGTATATCGGCGATACTTCCGATGGTAGCGGCTTGCACCACATGGTGTTCGAAGTCCTGGATAATGCAATCGATGAAGCGCTGGCTGGACATTGCGATGACATCAAGGTGATTATCCATCCGGATAACTCGGTCAGCGTCTCTGATAACGGTCGAGGTATTCCTACCGATATCAAGCATGATGACATCAAGGCGGTGAAACGTTCCGCGGCAGAAATCGTGATGACTGAGCTGCACGCAGGCGGCAAGTTTGACCAGAACTCATACAAGGTATCGGGTGGTCTGCATGGCGTAGGTGTATCCGTAGTAAATGCCTTGTCGGACTGGCTCAAGCTCAAGATCTACCGCAATGGTCAGGTACATCAGATGGAATTCCGTCGTGGTGATGCAGTTGCTCCATTGGCCATTACCGGCACTACCGAGCGTAAAGGCACGGAAGTCCACTTTCTAGCATCCGTCGAAACGTTTGGTCTGGTGGAGTTTCATTTTGAAATTCTGGCAAAACGCATCCGCGAGCTGTCTTTCCTCAATAACGGTGTAAAGATCGAACTCATCGATCAGCGTAATGGCAAATCTGAGAATTTTGCCCACTCTGGTGGCGTACGTGGTTTTGTGGAATACATGAATCGCAGTAAAACGGTATTGCATCCCAAGCCTTTTTACGCCGTGGGCGAAAAAGATGGCATGACCATTGAAGTCTCCATGCAATGGAATGATTCCTATGCTGAGACGGTGCAATGTTTCACCAACAACATTCCGCAGCGCGATGGTGGTACCCACCTGACCGGCCTGCGCACTGCTATGACGCGTACCCTCAATAACTACATTGAGCAAAACGAGCTGGCCAAAAAAGCAAAGATTGAAACCACCGGCGACGATATGCGTGAAGGCTTGACCTGCGTATTGTCCGTCAAAGTGCCTGAACCTAAATTCTCCTCGCAGACCAAGGATAAACTCGTCTCCGGCGAAGTGCAGCCTGTGGTGCAGGAAGTTGTGGCCGCCAAGCTGGCCGAGTTCCTGCTGGAAAATCCGATAGATGCCAAAGTCATCTGTAGCAAGATCATAGACGCAGCGCGTGCCCGTGATGCTGCCCGTAAAGCTCGTGAAATGACCCGCCGTAAAGGCGTGATGGATACCATGGGTTTGCCAGGCAAGCTGGCTGATTGTCAGGAACGTGACCCCAGTAAATGTGAGCTCTACCTGGTCGAGGGTGACTCTGCCGGCGGCTCAGCTAAACAAGGCCGTGACCGCAAGTTTCAGGCTATCCTGCCGCTCAAGGGTAAGATTCTCAATGTGGAAAAAGCCCGCTTTGACAAGCTTTTGTCCTCGCAGGAAATCGCCACTCTGATTACCGCCATGGGCACCGGCATAGGCAAAGATGATTTCAGTGCCGACAAACTTCGCTACCACCGCATTATCATCATGACCGATGCTGACGTTGACGGCGCACACATCCGTACGCTGTTGCTCACCTTCTTCTATCGTCAGATGACAGAACTGGTCGAACGTGGCCATATCTATATCGCTCAGCCGCCTCTCTACAAGGTCAAGCAGGGCAAGGATGAACGCTACCTGAAAGATCAGCAGGAGCTGGATCAATACCTGCTGCAATCCTCCCTCAAGGGTGCCGAGTTATTAACGCGGGAAGGTGGCGCAAGCCTGGCTGGCGAGCAACTGGCTGAGATTGCCAAGCAAATGGTGCTTACCGAAGCCGTTATTCGACGTCTGGCATCGCTTTACGATGAAAGTGTGCTGCGTGCCCTGCAGAATGTGGAAGGCACTGTAGAACTGGATACCGAAGCCAACGCCAATGCCGTCGCTGAAAAACTGCGTCCACTCTTAGGCCATACCGGCTCTGAAGTAATCGTGGCACAAGATCTGGAAACCGGTACCTATCGCCTTGAAGTCAATAAATACGTGCACGGTAACCTGCAATCCTGCGTGGTCGATACCGACTTCCTCGGCAGCGGCGATTATCGCCAGATCAGCAAAATGTCCGTCATGCTGCAAGGCCTGGTGGGCGAGGGTGCAACCATCAAGCGAGGCGAGAAATCACAACCGGTAACGACATTCAAGGAAGCACTGGACTGGTTGCTTGAAGAAGCCAAGCACAACCTTAATATCCAGCGCTATAAAGGTCTGGGCGAAATGAATCCGGAACAGCTCTGGGAAACTACCATGGATCCTACCGTGCGCCGTTTGTTGAAAGTGCAGATCGACGATGCGATTGCCGCCGACGAGATATTCACGACCTTAATGGGTGACCAGGTGGAACCTCGCCGCGCCTTTATCGAAAGCAACGCACTTGGCGTAAATAACCTTGATATTTAATGACTTAATTAAGTCTTTGATATAAAAAAAGCGGCTTAATAGCCGCTTTTTTTATTAGGGACGAGATACGTTAATCGGTTAGCTTGTCCCGCAATCTTTCCAGCACGGAAGCTTCACCACATATCGTAAAAAACGTGCCTTCCTCATCCGAGCGCTCGCCCAATACTTGGCAGCTGGCATAAATTTCACCTAGCAATTGCTGTTTTGACCAGGGGACGAATACTTCAGTCTCAATCAGATCACGCTGAAAAAATTGCACTATCATTTTGTGCAGCCGGGCGACATCATCCGGTCGGCGCGCGCTCATGACCACGCAATCGGGGTACTTGGCTTTGAGAATGGCTTCATGCTCGGCCTGGGCTTCAGCATCGCCCACATGATCAATTTTATTGAAGACACGAATACGGGGGACATCATCTGCACTGATTTCTTCCAGCACTTTGTCGGTGACTTCGAGCTGGCGTTCATAGCCAGGATCGCTCGCGTCGATGACATGTAATAGCAGGGCAGCGTCCAGCGCTTCATCCAGCGTGGACTTGAAAGAGGCGACCAAGCCATGGGGCAAGTTTTTGATAAAGCCCACGGTATCGCTGACCAGCACGCGAGGCACGGTTTCCGGGTAGAGGGTGCGGACGGTGGTATCCAGCGTGGCGAATAGTTTGTTGGCAACCAGGACTTCGCTGCCGGTGAGGGCGCGCATGAGGGTGGACTTGCCAGCATTGGTATAGCCCACCAGCGCCACGCTGGTAAGGCCCTGGCGTTGCTGTCTTCTGGCGCGCTGGGTTTTGCGCTCGGCCTCCATGGCCAATATTTCGAGCTGTAGTTCGGCGATACGATCACGTATCTTGCGGCGATCAAGCTCGGTAGAGGATTCCCCAGCACCCCGGCCACCTACACCGCTGCGCTGTCGACCTTGCGGCCCCGCCAACTTGGCGGCTTCGCGCAGTCTGGGCGCCATGTAGCCCAGGCGTGCAATCTCCACTTGCGCCTTGGCGGCGCGGGAGCGGGCATTGCGATGAAAAATCTCCAAAATCACCATGGTCCGGTCCATGACTTCGCAACCAGTTTCTTTTTCGAGATTACGCGCCTGCGAAGGCGAAATTTCATGGTCGACTAAAATCGCTTCTATGAAGTGGCTATCGGCAGGAGCATCCTCCTTCTCGGCGATTTCATTTTCGTGGCTGACCCAGGCCTGGATCTCCTGACGTTTGCCAATGCCGAGATACGCGGTGGTATCAAAACTGCCACGTTTTTGTACAAAGGTATGCACGACATGGTAGCCGAGTGTTTTGGCGAGTTCGCGTAGTTCTGTGAGCGATGCTTCAAATTCGATGTCGCTAACGTTTGGTAATTGCACGGAGGCGACAATGGCGTATTTTGGGGCTTCTTTTACTTCGGTTTGCATGGGTGAGGGTAGGTACCTTGTTTAAAAATCGCTAGCGGGCCTGGAAATGCGTCGGGCTAGCTAATTGCAAAATGCTGTTTAGGTGCGTGGAGTAACGACTAGGCGAGCCTGTTTTTTTTCTTCTTCTTTGCGTACATCGTCAATCACGCGTAAGACGCTCTTTAAATCCACCGGCGCGGTATCGGTCTTCACATGTCCTGTCAGTTTTACTTCGGTGGTCAATGCCCCATGTGAATACAGGGCCCAGATTTCCTTGCCATATTCCGTACCAAGCAGTGAAGGTGCAAAGCGACCGAAATAAGCGGCCAGGTTGTCAACGTCACGTTCCAGCATGCTGCTGGCATGGTTATTACCTGCTGCATTAACCGCTTGCGGCAAGTCGATAATCACGGGGCCATGGCTGCCCAACAGAATGTTGAATTCAGAAAGATCGCCGTGCACGATGCCTGCATTCAGCATGCGAATAACATCCACCAGCAGACTGTGGTGATGCTGCAATGCTTCCTGCTCTGTAAATTCGACATCATTGAGGCGAGGGGCGGCATGGCCAGCGTCATCGGTGACGAGCTCCATGAGTAGCACGCCCTCGTAGAAATTATGGGGCTGGGGAACGCGCACACCAGCAGCGGCCAGACGGTATAGCGCATCCACCTCGGCACTCTGCCAGGCTTCTTCCTGCAGCTTGCGTCCATAGCGTGAACCCTTGCCCATGGCGCGGGCCTGCCGGCTGTTTTTGGTCTTACGTCCTTCGGTGTAATCCACGCTCTGACGAAAGCTGCGTTTATCGGCTTCTTTGTAGACTTTGGCACAGCGAACGTCATCGCCGCAACGCACCACATATACGGTCGCTTCCTTGCCGCTCATGAGCTGGCGCAACACTTCATCAATCAGGCCGTCTTCAATCAACGGCTCCAGGCGTTTGGGAGGTTTCATGGGCCTCATCATACGGGGGTGCAAGCCCCCGGGCAAACTTGCTTATGCGTGATTAGGCCGTGGTGCCATATTCGACAGGGGTTTTAACGTAGAACAGGGAAAGCCCATGTTGCTTGATAAGGGCAAACAGCTGGTCTGCCTCGCTGCTTTGCACCAGCATGATCACCTGGACCGGCTGGTCTGCCAGTTCAAAAAAATGCGCAGCATGCAATATGCCATCATGGCCGTATCCTTCGCTGGCGGAGATGATGGTCGCGCCTTTGATGCCAAGCTTGCGCGCTTCGTCTAGCAGCCATTCGTGTATGGGGCGTTGCTCGTGGTGACGGTTTTGAGCGGTATAAAAGGTGAGTTGAAAACCTTGCATCGCAAATTCCTCGTTTAAAGCGATTTAATCGCATTGATCGTGGCAAAGCCCAGCAGTGTCATACTGATGGAGCCAGCTACATGCAGCAGGATGGCAGCCCCAGCCCACGTTATACGACCTTGCTGCAGCAAAGTCGTCACCTCGGCTGAAAATGTGGAAAAGGTGGTAAGCCCGCCTAAAAATCCGGTAATGGCAAATAAGCGCCATTCGGGAGAAAGCTGAGGCAGGCTGGCAAACAGGGCAAGCAGCAGCCCGATGAGGTAGCCCCCAATGAGGTTTGCAGCCAGCGTGCCGGGCGGTATGGTCGGGAACAGGGCATTGAGCGTTGATCCCAGCCACCAGCGTGAAACAGCTCCCAGTGCTGCACCGAGGCCGATTACGAAGATAGAGTTGAGCATGAAACTGTCCTTCAAGATTGGCTGATTGCAAAGCCGGGACAGGGGCGTGAACCTACGCACCCTGACCAGGGTGTTATCGTAGGCATCATCAGCTGCGTGGCAGCGGTTAAGGGAGGAATGCCATCTCCACTGCCTGTAGTATAGCCTCCAGTCGAAAAAAAATCTAACCGCCCTCTGCAGATAAATCAACGGTTTACATCATGGTGAGCAAAGTGGATCAGGATGTCATTTTTTATTCATAAGTTCATGATTTATAGGCGGATTGTTTACACAACTTTACACGCCTGAGAAGAACTGCATATTCCGCAAGCCAGTCTTACTGGTAACCCGCATTTCGACGGGTAGACAGGACGAACAATATGCATGGCTTTAAAAACATTCTCTTGGCGCTAAGTGTCGCTGCCGGTTTGCTGGGCAGCGGCGTAGCATTGGCTGATCGCGGTCATTTTCATGGCAGCGTGGGCGTGTATGTAGGCCCTGGCTTCGGGCCGGGGTGGGGACCAGGCTGGGGCCCGTATTATCCACGGCCTTATTACTATGACCCTTATTACTACGCTTATCCGGTGCCTCCAACCGTGATTGTGCGTCCAGCACCTCAGCCAGAAGTTTATGTGGAGCAGCCGCAAGCCCAGGTAGCGCCTGCGCCAGCACAGGCTCAGGCACCTGCAGCACCCGCAACGGATAACTATTGGTACCATTGCTCGCAACCAGAGGGATATTACCCTTACGTGAAAGAGTGCCCGCAAGGCTGGCAAAAAGTGGCTCCTCAACCACCTGCACCAGCAAAGTAGGAGATAGAAATGAAGATCCCATTATTTATCTTGCTGGGCAGTACGCTGATAGTCAGTGCTTGCGCTACCGTGCCCGATGGCCCGAGCCGCATGGCCTTGCCTGGCAGTACTAAAAACTTTGATCAGTTCCGCGCCGATGATGCGAGTTGCCGTCAATACGGTTTTGAACAGAGCGGTGCCTCGGCCAAGCAGGCCGGAAACGATAGCATGGTCAAAAGCGCAGCCGTCGGCACGGCGGTTGGCGCAGTGCTGGGCGCCGCGGTAGGTGGGCATGGCGCGGCTGCGTTTGGCGCTGGGACTGGTCTATTGGTTGGGACCGTAGCTGGGGCAGATGCTGCGCAAACTTCTTCGTATACCGTGCAGCAACGCTACGATAATGCATATCTGCAATGCATGTATGCCAAGGGTAATAAGGTGCCGATGGCTGCCAGCGAGGCAAATCAACGCCGCGTGGTGCAGAGCTATAGTCCACCGCCGCCTTCTGCTTATTATCCACCCCCTCCGCCTCCCCCAGGCTATTACTGATTCACTGGTAAATACCGATAAGGGCTGCAAACGTAGGGGTTTGCAGCCCTTTTTAACACACGTGCCCAGCGCGCAGGCCTTGCCCCAAGCAGTTATAATACGTCGCTATTCTTGGTGATATACACATATGCGCTGCAAGCGCTTGGGGAAAGATGTGACAGACAGGCAGGTTGATATTTTGTTGGTAGGTGGTGGCGTCATGAGCGCGACCCTGGGCACCATGCTGCAACAGCTCGACCCTGCCTTGAGCATCCTGATGGTGGAACGTCTGCCGGAAGTTGCCGCTGAGAGCTCCGATGGCTGGAATAACGCCGGTACCGGCCATGCCGGCTACTGCGAGCTGAATTACACCCCGCAAATGCCCAACGGCAAGGTGGAAATCAAACGCGCTCTGGGAATCAATGCCGCTTTCGAAGTTTCCCTGCAATTCTGGTCCTGGCTGGTGGAAAACCATGTGTTGCCCGAACCCGAACAGTTTATTCGTCCTACCCCGCATGAAAGTTTCGTCTGGGGCGCGGAGAACGTCGCCTTCTTGCGCGAGCGTCATGCCGCGCTCAGCCAGCATCCCTTGTTCAAGGACATGGAATTCAGTGATGACCCGCGTGTAATCGCGGAGTGGATGCCTTTGGTCATGCGTGATCGACCTGATAACCAGCCGGTGGCAGCCACCCGCGTGGCTTATGGCAGCGATATTGATTTTGGCGCATTGACCCGTAAGCTGGTTCAGTCCATGCAGAGCCGCAAGGGTTTCGAGCTCAAGACCAGCACCAGTGTCAAAACGCTGCGCCAGTTACCCAATGGCCGCTGGCGCGTGCAACTGAAGGGCAAACAGGCCGCCGATCACCAGGTGGTCAATGCCGCATTTGTATTTCTGGGCGCAGGCGGCGGTGCCTTGCCTTTGTTACAGAAGTCAGGGATACCGGAAGCACGCGGCTATGGCGGCTTCCCAGTAAGCGGCTTGTGGCTGGTATGCAATAAGCCCGACATTATTCGCCAGCATCAGGCCAAGGTTTATGGGAAGGCCCCGCTGGGCGCACCCCCGATGTCGGTACCGCATCTGGATACCCGTTATATCGATGGCAAGCCTGCCTTGCTGTTTGGCCCCTATGCCGGGTTTACCACCAAGTTTCTCAAGCAAGGCTCCTGGCTGAATCTGCCGACGTCAGTGAAGCTGGGCAATCTGAAATCCATGCTGGGGGCGGGGCGGCATAATCTGGATTTGACGCGATATCTCGTCAGTGAAGTATTTCAATCGCACAGCAAACGGATGGATGCGCTACGCCAGTTTTATCCGCTCGCGCGAGACGAAGACTGGACACTCGCGACAGCGGGGCAGCGCGTGCAAATTATCAAGCAATGCGAGGATAAAGGCGGCAAGCTTGAGTTCGGCACGGAGATTGTGTCTTCCGCGGATGGAACGCTGGCAGCATTGCTAGGGGCGTCGCCAGGGGCATCCACCTCGGTACAGGCGATGCTGGAGGTATTGCAGCGCTGTTTTGGCGCTCGCTTGCAGGAAACCGCCTGGCAGCAGCAACTAAAAACCATGGTGCCATCGTGGGGCGAATCATTGGTTGAAGATGCAGAATTACTGGCGCGAGTGCGCACTCGCACCTTGCGTACCCTGAAGCTGCAAGACTGAGCGCTATCAGCTTATTGGCCAGCGCTCACGCTGAAGCGGAAACGGTTGCTGCCGAGCCGCTTGCCCTGATGATCTAGTAATTCCGCCTGCAATTCGTACTGGCCGGCTTGGGCTTGTTCCAGGCGGTAATCATCCAGTTTCTTTCCACTATCCGCCGCCATATCGAGCTGCCAGTCTCGATCATCCACAGGTTGGCCGTCGCGTAGCAGCCGTATCTTATAAGTGGCCTGCGGGTATGCCTGCCACAGATCGTTGATGGCCCACAGGCCGATCACGACGGTTTCGCCACTACTGTATTGCTCTTTCACCCATTGCAGGCTGGGGAGTACGGGTTGAAATGCGGTACGCAGCGCCTCATAACCCGGTTTGGGTTGCCGCCAGTAATCCACCACGCCCCAATTGATGGAGGGCCAGTTTTCCACAAACATGAACTGGAAAATAGCCGAGACCGGCGCATAACGCTGGCGTCTGTAATTTTCGGCCGCAAACTGGATCAGGCGTGATTGATAAGCCTGGGTATTTGCCATGAGCTCCTGCACATTGTTACCGCGGGGTACCTGGGCAATATTGAATGTCTCGTGCGGTTGAAAGTTATGAAACTGCCATTTTTCCCATTGTGGCTCGGTTTGCGGCCACATTTCCGCCTCGGTAAATAGCCGCTGCAGGCTACTCATCACCGGCAAAGCCTGGGCGCCAAATTCGGTAATCCATGGATTGGGGGCAGGGCGGGCAAAAGCGTGCCAATTATCCGAATACCAGCCTAACCATTCATGCTCTTTAGTACCGGATTCCCGGCGGGTGACGCGCGTATCGTCTAGCGCGCGCACATCCTGGTATAGCGCGTTATCCAGCGCCAGATTCTGGTCTGGGCGATAATCCGCATACTTGCTGCTCATCCAGGGCGAGTCCCATGGTGGCTCATTATGCATGGTCCACGAGACCACGGAAGGGTGGTGGTAAAGCGTCTTCACCATATCCGCCGCCTGAGCGCGGGCGGTGCGATGGAACGCTTCATCATCGCTATAGCCCCATAACAACGGGAAATCCTGCATTACCAGCATGCCATTGCGATCGCATACCTCGTAAAAGGCGGGAGAGGCAATATGGGCATGCACGCGGATCGCGTTCACATGCGCGTCGCGCATCATGCGTATATCGCGTTCATAGCGGTCAGGCGTCATTTCGGCCAGCCACTGGCTGCCGATGTAATTGGTGCCGCGCATGAACATGCGGTGATTGTTGATATACCACTGCTGCGTGGTTTCATCGACCCGCACCTCCCGCAAGCCTAGTACCTGTTCGCGCGTATCCAGCACTTTTCCATTATTGGTAATGCGCAGTCTGAACCGATAAAGATTGGGTTTTCCGTAATCGGCCGGCCACCACAATTCCGGCTGGGTGAGCGCATACTGCAAGGGGAAGGACTGGGCACCAGGCTTGACTTTGAGCGGTTGGGTGAAACGATAACTTCGGCCTTCAAAGTTTTCTGGAGTTAATTCCGCTTCCAGCTGTACCAAGGTTTCATGTGAAACATCGCTGGCCATGGCGACCTCTCCTTCCAGCCGCCAGGCATTGCCATGGCGGCGTGGGGTAAGCTTGAGGCCCTGTACAACTAGCTGATCGCTAAAGGCGATAGTGACCGGAGCCCAGATTCCGCCGGTGTTCTGTTCCTGTCCACGTGGCGACCACGCGCCGCCCGGGCGGGTGTCATGATGGCTGAATATGCCCTTTACCAGGCGTTTGTGCAAAGACCAGTCTTCGGCTTTTTCCAGGGGGCTGTCGACCAATACACTAATCGTATTGGCACCATCTTGAAGGTAGGGGGTGATATTGAAGGAAAAAGGCTGAAAGTAGCCTTCGTGATGGCCCAGGTAATGCCCATTGATCCACACATCCGCCAGATAATCCACTCCTTCAAATCTAAGCTCGGCATGTTTTCCACGGGTATTATTGTCCACCCTGAAGCGGGTGCTATACCAGGCTTGGCCTGAAATATCCTGTCCTTGCCTGAACCAGTTATCTGGTACTTGTATGGTCTTCCAACCCTCTGTCGGCGGCGTCATGGTGGGCGTAACAGGTTGGCGAGTGATGGGCATGAATTGCCAGGCGCCGGATAAATTGAGTACCTGGGGGCCAGTAGCGGTGGCTGCGTAGGCGGCCTTGAATGACATTAAAAGTAAGCAGCCCATCAGCAAGGCCATAAAAAATGCGGCAGGCCCAAGCGGGCGCCCGTTGTGAATATGCTTTATCAACGTATGTCCCGGTTGAGCCTGTGTATGAAGTTAAAACTAATTGGAGGACTTGCCCCCATCAAGCAGGCGCCCAAAACGGACGGGCGCCGTGCATGGCTGCAATCAGCCTATTCTGCGATTTTTGCAGGATTGCGATGCAGATAGGACTTTGCTACACGCTTAACGATATAACCCACTACTAGCGACTTGATCAGTAATCTCATGATGTTCTCCTTTTGATGAGTGACGAGGTCGGTCAAAACCAACATAACGTCAGAGTGCTTTATGGTGAGTAAGTTGCCGTACGTTGTGGCATATGGCAACCGTGAAACCCAAGTGTAGGGCGCTACTTAGTCCTTTGGCTATACGACTTGGTCTGACATGCCTGTCGGACTAAAGCTTTATTTGTAGAAATACGGCTTTATTTGATGGTCTCCCAGGCATTCAGCTTTTCTGCTTCCAGCTGCTGGCAGTGACGGTAATAACGTTGCCCGGCCAGCCATAACACCAGGCCGATGAAGCTGAAACCCAGCTGCCCCGCCGCCAGCCACAATACCGAATGCGACAACACCGGTGCCAGCGCGCCAGCCACCACTGCCGACAACATGGTTTGCGTGAATGACTGGCAGGAAGCTACGGTACCGCGAATAGCCGGGAACAGATCCAGCACAAACAGAGTGATGCCAGGCGCCGCCATAGACATGCCGATGGTATAAAAAAACAGGGGCATGACTGACCACGGCAGGGCGGGTGGGAAGATGGCATGGTAGATCACGTTAGCGATACCCGCACCCACCATGAAGATAAAACCGATATGCACCTGGCGTTGCACGGGTAATTTGCCCGCCATGCGGTTAGCCGCCAGTGCGCCCAGAAAAATACCCGACACCGCCGGAATAAACTGCCAGCCAAACTGGTCTGGGCCCAGATGCAGGTGCTGGGTAAGAAACACCGGGGCTGCTGCCACATACAAAAACAGCCCGGCGAAGTTAAAAGCCAGCGTGCCAGACTTCAATTGAAATAAGGGGGAGCGGAATACCTGCTTGTAGCTGGCCCACAAAAAATGCGGATTGAAAGGTTGGCGTTTGGCGACAGGCAGGGTTTCGGGCAATAACTTGTAGCAGGCCCAGAACAGCAGAATGGTGTAAGCGAACAGCGCGAGGAAAATGGTGCGCCAATCAAACCATTTCACTATCCAGCCGCCGAGGATGGGCGCAATGGCCGGCGCAATCGAAAAAATCATGGTGACGAGCGACAACAGGCGCGCTGCCGGCACATCATCGTAGCGGTCACGAATAATGGCACGACCTACGACCACGCCCGCGCCGGCCGAGACGCCTTGCAGGATGCGAAATGCCCACAGGTATTCCACGCTGTGGGCAGCGGCACAGCCCAGCGAGCCTATGGCAAATACGGCGAGGGCGACCAGCACGATATTGCGACGACCAAAGGCATCAGACAGTGCCCCATGCCAGAGGATCATGACCGCAAAGGCAAACATATAGGCAGTCAAGGTTTGTTGTACCTCAATCGATGTGGCATTGAGGGATGTCTGAATGGCAGGGAAGGCGGGTAGATAGGTATCCACCGAAAAAGGCCCCAGCATGGCAAGTGCCGCAAGAAGAATGGCAAGCGTGGTGGAGCTGGAAAATAATTTATTTCGCGGAATCAGTGGCATATATCCATGGCAGGGGCGGAGGCCCGATTAGGTGTTAATGGCAGGGAAGAGCGTAATTGCAAGACTGGGCACATGCAGGGTTGGTCAATTTGACCTTGAAAAAGTTTAGCGCTTACGCACGTGTCGTGTCGCGCCTGTCACCTGCCAGACTTGGTCATTTTACCCTGATCAGCGTGTATTTAAATTGGACACTCAGCAGTAATTGAGATAGTTTTGTAAGGGGTTGCTTGCATAATAAGTTCTTGCGTCATGAACACCGCTTCTGATCATCGAAAAGCGGCTGCATGGCCATGAGAATAATGGGAAGAGCACATCGCAATGATGACCACATATTTCGTAGATGCCCAGAAAGCGCTGACGGAAAGCAAACATTTGCTCGCCATGGCCGGGGATCTCGCTGGCATCAGCATGGCGATCGTCGATACCGACGGGCATTGGCTCGCTGCCAATACGCCCTGTTGCCAGCAATTAGGCTACGAAGAGGCCGAGCTGCTCACGACCAGTTATTGTGATCTGGTACACCCCGAAGACCGGCATACTGAAAAGCTGACATGGCGCGAAGTGCTCGCGGCCTGTTGCGGCCAGCCACTGGAACACCGATTCAAACATCATTCTGGCCGGCACGTCTGGCTTAGCAGCGCGTTTTCCCCCATCCGCTCCCAAGACAATACGCTTCTGTTTTATCTGCTTCGCATTGAAAACATCACGGATCGCAAACTCGGCGAGCAGCATGAAACATTAATGAAGTTTGCCCTCAATCAGGTCAGCGACGCTGTATACCTGCTGGATGAAAATGATCGCCTGGCCTATGTGAACGATGCCGCTTGCCATACCCTGGGGTATAGCCGCGACGAATTGCTGCACATGGAGATGCGCGATATACACGGCGATGGCTGGCAAGAGGTCACCCGCCCGGCAAAAGATACGATGCCGCATCTGGTGGTGGAAGCCATGCATACCCGCAAGGATGGCAGCCAGGTTCCGGTGGAAATTCATGCCAGCCTGTTCGAATATGAAGGTGTACCGTATCGCCTGGTCATGGTACGGGATATACGCGAGCGTAAGGACGCAGAAACGCAATTGCGTGCGCAGGAGCGGGTTTACCACACGTTGGTGGATCACTTGCCTGATCCGGTTATACGCTACGACAGCGAAGGCAAACGCGTATTTTTGAATCCTGTGGCCGAAGACTTGTTGCAGCGCCCCCCCGCCGAACTGCTTGGCAAAACCAGCCTGGAACTGAACCCTGCCTCGCAGGCCTTGCAGGACTATGTAGCACGGGTAAAACATGTGGTCGCCACGGGTGAGGCCAGCGATTTTGATTTTTTCATGGACCGGCAACCGAGCGGCAGGCAGGTACATAACAAGGTAATTGCGGTGCGCATGGTGCCAGAACGTGACCCTGAAGGCAGGATCGCCGGCGTGCTGGCCGTGGGGCGCGACGTCAGCCTGCTGAAAGAAACCCAGCGGAAGTTCAGCAGCCTGTTGGAAAATATTCCAGACCTCATCGCGCGTTTTGATCTGCAGGGGCAATATCTCTATGTAAACCCGATGTTCTGCGCAACATTTCATACCAGCGCGGAGGCTCTGATCGGCCAGCCTGCCCATCATTGGCCGGGGGCTGAAGGGCTGGATACCCCTATTCTGGAATCCATTCAGAACGTGGCGCAACAGGAGCAGACGATCACGGTAGCGCATGATGTGATCATGCATGGCAAGCCGAGCTATCTCGAGTGGCGCCTGATACCGGAAAGTGACCAGCAGGGGCGGGTGATCAGTGTGCTGGGCGTAGGGCGCGACATGACGCAGCTACGCATGCATGAGCGCCTGGAGCAGATGCGGCTGTTGATCCTGGAATCCTTGGCGCATGGGGATGATTTTTCCAGTGTGCTGGATCTGGTCACACGTTACATGGAGCAAGCCAAGCCCGATTTCCTGTGCAGCATCATGCTGCTTGATAGCACGGGCACCCGATTGTTCTGTACCCATGCACCCAGCCTGCCCGCCGAGTTTGTGGCGGCGGTCGACGGCATCACCATCGGCGTTGGTGTCGGCTCCTGTGGCACGGCCGCGACATTGCAGGAGCAGGTGCTGGTGGAGGATATAAACACGCATCCATACTGGGCACCGTATAAACACATCGCCCTGGCTGCCAATTTGCAGGCGTGCTGGTCCGAGCCCATTTTTGATTCCAGCCATCAGCTGCTGGGTACCTTTGCCATATACCGCCGGGCACCGGGGTCTCCCAGCCCGGAAGACCTCAACTTCATCCATCAGGCTAGCCATCTGGTGGCGATAGCCATTGAGCGCCATCGCTCCGATACCCAGTTGCAGGAACGTGAGCGCGAGCTGCGCTCACTGCTGGATAACTCCCCAGACACCATTACCCGTTACGATGCCGATTGCAGGCGCTTGTATGTCAACCAGCGCATGCTGGAGTACTTCAATACCACGCCGGATGTCGTCCTGCATACTACGCCGCGCGATTTCCCCGGCGGGCCGGTCACCGTGGAGTATGAAGCCCGCATCCGCCAAGCCTTCCTCACCGGCCAGCCGGATGAGCTCGAGCTGCCCTTGAAAGCCTCGAACGGTAAGCTATTGGTACGCCATATCCGCATGATGCCGGAATTCAATTCTGACGGTACCGTGGCCAGCGTATTGGCCGTTGGGCGCGACATCACCGAGATCGTGGAATATCGCCAGCGTATACATGACATGGCGTTTTATGATCCGCTGACCCGCTTGCCTAACCGGGCCATGCTGCTAGAGCAGATGCGCGGGGGTATAAGGGTCGCTACGGACGCAGCGCAGGTTTTCAGCCTGATGGTGCTGGATCTGGACCGGTTCAAGCAGATCAACGAAACCCTGGGTCACAGTATTGGCGATCTATTACTCTGCGAAGCCGCAGCGCGCTTGCAGGATCACCTGCGCCAGGGCGACATGCTGGCCCGCATGGGCGGCGATGAGTTTGTGCTGCTGTTGCGGCCGGGGGATGCCGAGCCTGAACTGGTGGCGATGGCGCAGACCCTGATACAGGCTTTCCGTCAGCCTTTCCTGGTCGCGGGCAGGGAGTTGTTTGTCTCCACCAGCGTCGGTATTGCCCGCTACCCTCAGGATAGTCAGGACGCCGATACCTTGCTGAAATTCGCCGACACCGCCATGTATCACGCCAAAGCACAGGGGCGGAATAATTTCCAGTTTTACATGCGCGCGTTGACCGAGGTGTCATCGGCGCGTATTGAGCTTGAATCCATGATGCGCCGAGCCATCCAGCAGCAGGAGCTGGAGCTTTATTACCAGCCGCAATGGGATCTGCTGGAAAACCGTATCGTGGGCGTGGAGGCATTGCTGCGCTGGAACCAGAGTGAACACGGCCTCATGATGCCCAATGTATTTATCCCGGTGGCGGAAGAAACCGGCATGATCATCGAGATGGGAGAGTGGGTACTCACAACAGCTTGCAGACAGGCCGTGCAATGGAACAAGGTAAAAGGAATTCCACTTAAAATTGCGGTGAATCTTTCAACACGACAGTTTATTCAGAACCCGCTGCTGGCTTCGGTGACCCGCATATTGCAGGAAACCGGCTGCCAGCCTGAATGGATCAAGCTGGAAATCACCGAAAGTCTGCTGCTGGAAAGCAGCCTGGATATCCTCACCACCCTGAATGCCTTTGATGCCATGGGGCTGGTGATCTCGATAGATGATTTCGGCACCGGCTATTCGGCGCTGAGTTATCTCAATCGTTTCCCGGTCAAGCAGATCAAGATTGACCGCAGTTTCGTCAAGGATGTACCGCTTGACACCCATAAATCGGAACTGGTGAAAGCAATGATCTCGATTGCCCATGTGCTGAATCTGGATGTGGTGGCGGAAGGGGTGGAAACCCAGGTGCAATCAGATTACCTCAAGGCCTCAGGTTGCCGGGCGGTGCAGGGGTATTTTTATGGCAGGCCCATGCCGCTGGAGACCCTGGAAGCGCTTTTGCGGGAGCAGGCGCTGGGCAGCAAGCCAGCCGCTGACTAACCGATAAAACGATAAAAAAGGCCGGATAAACAGGTTTATCCGGCCACGCTATGGATATGCCAAATGGAGATAAGGCATAAACTTACTACAGCAAATCGTTAATGTTTGACGGCGTTGCTGCGCAAAAATGCAACCACCTTCAATACCTCGTCCGGGGTCAGCCCCTGGGTGGGATCATCTGGCACCATGAAGCCGGCGCCTTTGGCGCCCATGCCGCCTGCTGTGCCACCCCAGATCGTTTCGAATATGCCCTGGTCGTTAGCGTTCTTGGCATAGTTCCATTTGTCGTCTATCAGGTTAGGGCCAACGGCGCCTTCGCCTTTGGCGCCATGACAGGCAGTGCAGCTATACATCTGAAAGATTTTTTTTCCGGTTTTGATCGCATCGGCGTTACCCAGATAGGGGTTTTTGCCGGAACTCATGAATTCCTTGGCGGCCGGGGTATCAAACATGGCCCCGGGGATAGCCAGCGGTTTGTTGTCTATGGTGGATACCAGGCTGATGCCGGCATTGCCTGCGTACGGCAGCGCGATAGCCAACAAGGCGATATAGCGTAACTTCATCATGTTGCTCTCCTCACGGGGAGACCCCAGGAGGTCTCCCACCGTTTTTATGGTTTAAAGACTGAATACATTCATGGCGCCGCCACCAGGGGCTGCATTCCACTTAGTCAGCTCCTTGTAACCGCCTGCAGCGCCCAGGCCGTCGGTTTCATTGGTGAGGCCGAGATTCATGGCCACGCCAGCCCAACCGCCGATACCGGACAACACGCCAACGTATTGCTTGCCCTTGTGGCTGTAAGTGATGGCATTGCCAACCACGCCGGAGCCTACCTGGAATTTCCAGAGCTCCTTGCCGGTTTGCGCATCAACAGCCTTGAACCAGCGGTCCAGCGTGCCGTAGAACACGATATCGCTCGAGGTTACCAATGCACCACCCCAGGCGGAGAACTTCTCCTTGTTGTACCAGGCGGACTTGCCCTTGAGGCCATCCCAGGCCATGAAACCACCCATCACGCCATCCGGACCGGCAAACATGGTCAGGGTTGCACCTACCCATGGCTGGCCGGCGATGTACTTGGATTCCACAGGCTCATACGTCATGCAGACGTGGTTGAGTGGTACGTAGAACATGCCAGTCTTGGGCGAGAATGCCGAAGGTTGCTCATCCTTCACACCCAGTGCCGATGGGCAAATACCCTTGGCGTTGTAATCCTGGTGAGTGGAGAACTTGGGGTCCTTCACGGGCACGCCGGACTTCAGGTCTACCTTGGTGGCCCAGTTGACGAATGGATTCATCTTTTCAGCCACCAGCAAGGTGCCATTGGTGCGATCAAAGGTATAGCCGAAACCGTTACGGTCGAAGTGTGTAGCCAGCTTCTTGCCCTTGGCTTCCCACAGCACGATCTCGTTCATGCCGTCGTAATCCCACTCGTCATGCGGAGTCATCTGATAGCCCCAGCGTGCCATGCCGGTATCCACATCGCGGGCGAAAATCGTCATGGACCACTTGTTATCACCAGGACGTACATCGGGGTTCCAGGTACCTGGGTTGCCGGTACCGTAGTACATCAGGTTCAGCGTAGGATCAAACGAGTACCAGCCCCAGGTAGGGCCGCCGCCATGTTCATAGCCGTTCTTGATGGCCTGTGGCTTGAGCCAGGTGCGGGTGCCCAGTTCCTTTTCCGGGAACTTCATCTGGTCCTTGCTCAGTGCCTTGAATGAGCCACCTTCCTTGTTGCCGCCATTCACGTCTTCGTAAACCGACAGCGCGCTGTAATGAGGGTTATCCTTGTTGAAGCCGTCACCGATCAGCGTTTCGCTGTCAGGACCGGTGCTATATGCGCGCCATGCCAGCGAGCCATCCTTGATGTTGTAGGCAGAGATATAGCAACGTACGCCATATTCGCCGCCCGAACAGCCGGTGATGACCTTGTCCTTGATGACATGTGGAGCATTGGTGTTGGACGCGCCGGTTTTGGTATCGACCACTTTCACATCCCACAGTTTGGCGCCGCTTTTGGCATCCAGGGCAACCAGAGTGCCGTCATTCTGCTGCAGGAAAATCTTGCCATCGCCATAGCCCAGGCCACGGTTAACGTTGTCGCAGCACAGCAATGCCTGTACAGATGGGTCCTGCTTGGGGAAGTACGACCAGATGATCTTCTGATTGTCGTTCAGATCCAGAGCGTAAACGTTGTTGGGGAAGGCGGTATGTACATACATGACATCGTTGATGACCAGCGGCGCACCTTCGTGACCACGGTTTACGCCGGTGGCAAACGACCAGGCCATTTTCAGATTGCGTACATTGCCTTTGTTGATCTGGCTCAGACGGCTGTAACCGGTGTTGGCGTAATCCTTACGAGGATGCGCCCACTGATTGTCGTCCTTCATCAGGTTTTCCAGTTCGGTCGCTGCCAGACTGCTCAAGCTGCTGAGGCCCAGTACGCTGGCTAACGCAAGTTTCAAGGTTGTTGTCTTCACGCTAAATCTCCATAGTTGATTTGTTTTAACCGCATGTGAGTGACTGGCCACCGGTTTCCGGCGGGGGACCCAAACGCCGGTGGCAGTAATGCCTTAATTGCAATCGCTGTGCCAACGCGCAAACGCACACTGAGTATTTGGCTGAATACCGCGTCAAATAAGGCTTGCCAGCCGGTTGCGAAAAACATGGAGCAGGGTAGAGATGCCAGTGTCGACAGGGGTGTGGTTGTCACGAAAATGAACAGGTGTTACATTCAGTGACAGGAAATTTTCCTGTATTTTCCCAGCCTAAGATTGACCGTTCGCCATGCAATATTCCATTCCCGATGAGAGCCACCAGATCAGAAATGCGCGCTCGCAATTTCTGGTCAGCGGTCAGGTGCAGCAAGGCGCCGTAGCGGAAGAAATCGCCCGCTCCTGGCAGCGTTGCCTTGCTAATGGCATGGATAGCGCGGCAGCGGTGGAAAACCAGATTCTGACGCAATATGAGCTGCGCCAGCGGCAAGAGCAGTATCACCTCTTGCTGTCGCATGCCCGCCCGGAAATGACCACGCTCAATGAGCAGATTGCGCATACCCGCAGCATGGTGATCCTGACGGATGATCAGGGCGTGATACTGCACAGCCTGGGCGATAGCGCATTTTTGTCCGAAGCCCAGCAGCTGGCCCTGAACCCCGGCAGCTCCTGGCATGAGGCGGATCGTGGTACCAATGCGATTGGTACCGCCCTGATCGAGCAATCTGCGCTTACCGTGCGCGGCGCCGAGCACTTCATGGAGCGTAACCAGATTCTCAGCTGCTCCGCCGTGCCAATTTTCGGCGCGCAAAATAATCTTCTGGGTACGCTGGATGTTTCCAATGATTTGCTGATGCCGCAGCAGCACACGCTGGCGCTGGTGAAAATGGCGGCGCAGATGATTGAAAATCGTCTTTTCCGCGCCAGCCACCAAGCGGAGATGGTGCTGCATTTTCATGCCCGCCCCGAATTCATAGGCACCTTATGGGAAGGCATTGCCATGTTCGGTGCCGATGGCCGGCTGGTCGCGCTTAATCGTAGCGGCCAGTTTCAGCTGGGGGTGGCTCCTGCTGAGTTACCGGCGGGTGGCGTGTATTTTCACCAGATATTTGAAAGTGACCTCAGCAAGCTGGAGGCCGCCAGTGCCAGCAACCTGGTCTTCCCTCTGCGGCTTGCCAATGGCGCCCGTCTGTTTGCCCGCGCAGAAGCGCGCAACAGCCTTCCTTCGCGTCCAGCCTCATCGATAGAACCGCAGAAACGCGATGCCGCAGCCAATCTCGGCATGCTGAATACGGGTGATCCGCAAGTGGCGCGGGCTATCAGTCAGGTGACTCTGGTCTTGAATCAGCAGATTCCTATTCTGATCGAAGGCGAGACCGGGGCGGGTAAAGAACTGTTTGCGCGTGCCATCCATGAAGCCAGTGCGCGTTATCAAGGGCCATGGGTCGCCGTCAATTGTGCTGCGCTGCCTGAAGGTCTGATTGAAGCAGAGTTGTTTGGCTATGAGGATGGGGCTTTTACCGGTGCCCGCCGCAAAGGCAGCACCGGCAAGCTGGAGCAGGCGAACGGCGGTACCTTGTTCCTGGACGAAATTGGCGATATGCCTCTGGGCCTGCAGGCGCGATTGTTGCGCGTCTTGCAAGAACGCAGTGTTACGCCGCTGGGCAGCAGTAAATCCAAACCGCTGGATTTTATGCTGGTCAGTGCTACGAATCAGAAGCTACGCGAAAAAGTCGAGAAGGGCGAGTTCAGGCGTGACCTTTACTACCGGCTGAACGGCCTCAGCGTCAGCTTGCCGCCCTTGCGTCAGCGCACCGATCTGGCTGCGCTGGTGCAGTTGATTCTGCAAACCGAAAACGCGGAAACCACGCCGGTTGATGTTGAAGTCATGCAATTGTTTGAGTGCCACCCATGGCCGGGCAATATCCGCCAGCTGCATAACGTGGTCAAAACTGCGCTGGCCCTGTCCGCAGGTGGCAAGATTCAATCCATCCATCTGATGCAGGATTTTCTCGATGAGCTTGAGCAGGGCACCGGCGTGCCTGAGCGCGCTCAGGATGCGCCACAGGTATCGCTGGATGCCGTGACCACGGATGCCGTTCGTAATGCCTGGCAGCAGCATGGTGGCAATGTCTCCGCTGTTGCGCGTCAGCTGGGCATCAGCCGCAATACCCTCTACCGCAAACTTAAGGCCCTGCAGCTCATCTAGTCGCGCTTGATCGAGCGGCGCCCTCGCAGTTTCTCATTGTCCTACACCTGAATCGGATCACGCCTATAGGTCCCACATCCGCACTGCCGTAAGGTAAAGAGCTGATCAATGGGATATATAAGGAGATCATCATGGACCATTACCAACATCGCGTCGCAGGCGTGTATGTCTATCCTCAAGAAGCGGAAAATACCTTGCAGAAACTGCGTGAAGGCGGTCTGCAGCCTGAGCAGTTGCATGTGCTGACCTCGGATCGCCATGCGACGCATGAGCAGGAAGGGAGCCGTGATGTGCTGAAGGATGTCCTGAAAGATACGGCCATTGGTACGGTCGTGGGCGGCGGGGTCGGCGCGCTGGGACAGGCCGCTATCGTGGCTGCCAATGTCAGTTTATTCGTGGCGAGTCCGCTACTCGCTCCATTGGCCATGGTAGGCTGGGGTGCTGCTGTGGGCGCCATTGCAGGCGCAGGCGCGGGCATCGCCCAGAAATCCGGTGACTTCAGTAATTTTGTGATTGATGCCATTAACAATGGGTATGTCGTGCTGCTGGCATACACTCGCTCCGGTGATGAAACCGAGCGGGCGCGGGAGATTATTGCCGCGTCGGGCAAGGAGCAGCACGAGATGCAGGTAGTAAGACTGTAAATTTCGACATATACCACAACCAATTAAAATTGCTATAGTCGATATGTATCATTCCAATTGACGGATGTTTTGATATATTTGCTTTATCAGTAAAGTTGGGATGGTCATGACCCTTAGTGAACTTCGTTTCATCGTGGCAGTGGCCCGAGAGCGTAATTTTAGACGCGCTGCCGAAAAAAGTTTTGTCAGCCAGCCGGCACTCAGTCTGGCCGTAAAAAAGCTGGAAGACGAGCTTGGTGTGATGCTGTTCGAACGCAGCCGCAGCGATGTCAGCATGACACCGGTGGGTGAGCGCATTGTCGAGCAGGCGATACGCACGCTGGAGGAGGCAGGCCGCATTAAGGAATTGGCCAAGCAGGGTAACAATCAGCTGATCGGCACATTCAAACTCGGCGTTATCTACTCCGTAGGGCCATATTTGCTGCCGGAAATTATTCCGCCTCTGCGCAAAAGCGCGCCGGAGATGCCATTGGAGGTGGAGGAAAATCTCACCGCCAATCTGGAAACTCAGCTACGTAATGGCAATATAGACGCTGCCATTATCGCCTTGCCATTCGATATTCCCGGTATCAAGCTGCAATTGCTCTATGAAGAAGAGTTTGTCGTGGTGGTGCCGGCGGATCATGCCTGGGCCACCCGCAAGACTATCAATCCCGATGACCTCGCCGAGGAAAAAGTCTTATTGCTGAATACAGGCCACTGTTTCAGTAACCAGGTCCTGCTGGCGTGTCCGGACCTTTCGCGCAAAGGCGAAATGCTGCAGGGCAACTCCCTTGAAACTATACGCAATATGGTGGCTTCCAATCTGGGGATTACCGTACTGCCAGCCAGTGCAGCGGTTGAGCGCTATCAGAACCCTCTCATCAAGGTGGTGCCATTTGAAGCCCCCGTGCCCAAGCGGCAGATTGCCTTGGCGTGGCGCAAGAGTTATGGTCGTGAAAAGGCTGTGGATGAAATTGCACAAGCCATACGGGGTATTCAATCCGAGTGTATACAGGTGAATAAACCCCACTAAACACCCATTAAAAAAGGAGGCCGAGGCCTCCTTTTTTAATGGGATGTGGACGAATCCACATCACTTTTGCGATGAATTAACGATTGCAAACGTACATCGTTACTTCAAAGCCGAAACGCATTTCAGTAGCTTCTGGTTTGGTCCACATGATGTATCTCCTTGGTAGTCAATGGGTACTGCATGAGACACATCATAGGCTGGTCATAAAGATGCCGCTTGCGCAGCATCATGAAAGTACACTCATGAAAATCATGAGTGGGGGTTAATAATTAACAAACAATCGATAACCAGAAACGTTCTGGTGATCGGCGGTAATCAGTAATTTGATGGGGAGCTCTTTACCAGCGGCAATGCCGTTTTCCTGCACCACACCCGCCGGCAGATACTCTGCTGGTTTAAATGTGCGGCGCAACACCGGCTGATCATTGGCATCGGTTAAGGTCAGCTCCAGCCTTGGGTAAGCTTGCACATGCTGGGCCTGGTTGACCAATGTGCTGGTCAATACCAGCAGGCCTTCATATTCACTGTCTTCCAGCAGATTGGCATCATCAATGACCAGCTTGCTCGCATCCTTGGGCAATTCGATGGTGCAGTTCAGCATGGCGCATGCCTGCTGAAAATAGGGTTTGCTCCCCGGCCAGGCGAGCGCCAGGGCATTGCGCTGGAAGTAGGCCAGTTGCAGGACAATCGCGAGCAGCAACAGCAGGGCAAGTATCCCGCTCAGCCAGGGGAAGGTTCTGGGCTGGATAGTGATCGTTTGAAGTTTGGATCTGGGGGCGGCATCCTGCCAGGCTGGCTGAACTGGAATATGCGCCGCCGCGTGAGAGGGTGCCTGGAGATGCGCAGCGGGCACGACAACTTCAGGAGTGACAGCTTCAGGCACGACAGCTTCAGGCACGACAGCTTCAGGCACGACAGCTTCAGGCACGACAGCTTCAGGCACGACAGCTTCAGGTACGACAACTTCAGGTACGACAACTTCAGGTACGACAACTTCGGGTACGACAACTTCGGGTACGACAACTTCAGGGGCGACAGCTTCAGGGGCGACAGCTTCAGGGAAGCTGCCAGCCTCGGCTTCATGCAAATGGTCCAATGCATTGAAGACATGCTGGCATTCGCCACAGCGCACGATACCTCGCCGCAGCGACAACTGCTCCGGCTTGACGTGAAACACGGTGGAACACGCTGGGCAGGAGGTAATCAGACTCATCTTTTGCGACCGGTGAGCAATACCCAGCTGTCCATGAATTGCGGGGTATCCATATCAAACCACTCAGCGTAAATCGCGGAGACTTGTTCTTGCTGTTCACGCAGGATGCCGGAAAGGGCAATGCGACCATTAGGCTTGCAGGCGGCTGCTAGTGCGGGTGCCAGCACCATCAGGGCGCTGGAAAGAATATTGGCCACGACCATATCGGCAAAGCGGTCAGGCAGTTGTTTGGGAAGATAAAACTCCGCCTTTACGCCATTGTTTTCTGCATTGAAAACACTGGCCTGTATGGCTTGGGGATCAATATCGACGCCGATTACCTTGCCGGCGCCCAGTTTGCTGGCGGCAATTGCCAGAATGCCGGAGCCACAGCCGTAATCGAGTACGGTGAGATCGGTACTGACATGATCAGCCAGCCAGGCCAGGCATAAATGGGTGGTGGGGTGGCTGCCCGTGCCAAAGGCCAGGCCGGGATCAAGCACGATGTTGAGGGCATCCGGATTGGGGGCGTCATGCCACGAAGGCACTATCCATAAGTCATCCCGGATGCGGATAGGGTCAAATTGCGATTGTGTGGCACGTACCCAATCCTGTTCGGCAATATGCTCGGTGCTGTAGGGCAGCTCGCCAAGCCCGGTGGCGTCAGCTAATTCGCCCATCAAGGCAGGCACATCGGTTGATTCTTCCAGCAGGGCGCTGACAATGTTCTGGTGCCAGATGCCAGGAGGTGGATCGCCTGGTTCACCAAAAATGGGCTGTTCGTCGGGAGTTTCAGCGTTGGCATCTTCAATGCTGGTGGACAACGCCCCCAGTTCCATCAGGGTGTCACTGATGAGGTCGGCGGTGTTGTCCTTGGCTTCAATTTTCAGCGATATCCAGGCCATGCTACTTGCTGCTGATGCCCAGCTTGTGTTCGAGGTAGTGAATGCTGGTTTCACCGAGGTGGAATGCGGCATCGTTCATCAGATCGCTGTGCAGCGGCACGTTGGTTTTAATGCCTTCCACCACCATCTCCGATAGCGCGATGCGCATGCGGGCAATCGCCTGCTGACGGGTATCGCCGTAAGCAATCAGCTTGCCTATCATGGAGTCATAGTGTGGTGGTACCAGATAATTCTGGTAAGCATGGGTATCGACACGGATGCCAGGACCGCCAGGCATGTGGAACGTATTGATACGGCCGGGGGAAGGCACAAAATTATAAGGATCTTCCGCATTGATACGGCATTCGATGGCGTGACCACGCAACACGATATCACTCTGCTTGAAGGAGAGCTTTTCGCCAGCAGCGATCAAAATCTGCTGTTGAACGATATCAATGCCTGTGATCATTTCTGTCACCGGATGCTCCACCTGTACCCGCGTATTCATTTCAATGAAATAGAACTCGCCATTTTCGTACAGAAACTCAAAAGTACCGGCGCCTCGGTAATTAATCCGACGGCAGGCATCGGCACAACGCTCGCCGATCTTTTCGCGCATTTTCTGGGTGATGCCAGGCGCAGGCGCTTCTTCCAGCACCTTTTGATGGCGGCGTTGCATGGAGCAGTCGCGTTCACCCAGGTAGACGGCATTACCATGTTCATCTGACAGCACCTGGATTTCAATGTGGCGCGGCTGCTCAAGGAATTTTTCCATGTAGACAGTGGGGTTGCCGAATGCAGCACCCGCTTCTGCCTTGGTCATGCTGACAGAATTCAATAAGGCAGCTTCGGTATGCACTACGCGCATACCGCGGCCACCACCGCCACCTGCGGCCTTGATGATGACAGGGTAGCCAATTTCCTTGGCAGTACGCATGATGACATCGGGGTCATCCGGCAAGGCGCCTTCTGAGCCTGGCACACACGGGACGCCTGCTGCTTTCATGGCATCCTTGGCGCTGACCTTGTCACCCATCAGGCGGATGGTCTCAGCGCGAGGGCCGATAAATACGAAACCGCTTTGTTCTACGCGTTCTGCAAAGTCTGCGTTTTCAGATAAAAAGCCATAGCCTGGGTGTATGGCTTCAGCATCGGTGACTTCTGCCGCACTGATGACGGCAGGAATATTCAGGTAACTCTGGTTGGAAGGCGCGGGGCCAATGCAGACGGATTCATCTGCGAGTTTGACGTACTTGGCTTCACGGTCGGCTTCGGAGTGAACCGCAACCGTCTTGATGCCAAGCTCGCGGCACGCGCGCTGTATGCGCAGCGCAATTTCGCCGCGGTTGGCAATGAGGACTTTTTCAAACATGGAAACCTCGTTAGCCAATAATAAAGAGTGGTTCGCCGTATTCTACTGGCTGACCGTTTTCAACAAGTATCGCCTTGATCACACCGGTGTGATCTGCCTCGATTTCGTTGAGTAATTTCATGGCTTCAATAATGCAGAGTGTGCTGCCAGCGGTGATGCTGCTACCGACTTCGACAAAAGGCTTGGCATCTGGGGATGGCGAGCGATAGAAAGTGCCGACCATTGGTGATTTCACCACATGGCCTTCAATGACAGGAGCGGCAGCTGCTTCTGCGGCAGCTGGAGCGGCGGCCATAGGAGCAGGGGCAGCCTGGATATACTGGGGGGCGAACTGCATGCCGGCGTGGGCATTGGGCAGATTGCGACTGATGCGTACTTTTTCTTCACCTTCGGTCAGTTCCAGCTCGGAAATGCCGGATTCTTCGACCAGGTCGATCAGTTTCTTCAGTTTGCGTAAATCCATGTTGAACCTCTAAATGATTAAAGCGCATGTCACCATGCGGATATGTTGGTAGTTAATGTTGTAAACGGCAGATGGCGTAATCCAGCGCCAGCGAATAACCATGGGCGCCTAACCCGCTGATGACACCTACCGCGATATCCGAAAAATACGAATGATGGCGGAAGGATTCACGGGCATATACGTTGGAAAGGTGAACTTCGATAAAGGGTACTTTAACGGCGGACAAGGCATCGCGCAGGGCGACCGAGGTATGCGTAAAGGCGGCCGGGTTAATGATGACGAAGTCGACAGGATGTCGGGCCAGATCATGAACCCGGGCGATCAGCTCTGCCTCGGCATTACTCTGAAACGTTGTCAGCGCCACCTTGTGTTTATCGGCCTGCTCCTGCAGGCGCTGGTTAATCGCCTGCAGAGTATCCGTGCCGTAATGGTCAGGTTCGCGCAACCCCAGCATATTGAGGTTGGGACCATGCAATACGAGAATGGAATGTTTCGTATCAGCAACCATGGCAGTGGGATTCTGTGGACCGGGGACGTGCTTTCATGGCAGCAAGTTTGCCGTAAATTGGGTGATATTGTCCAGTGAATTGACGAAATTTACCGAATTTAGATGTTATTGAAAAACTTCTAGGGGAGGCTGCTGGCTTGCAGTAAGGGCTTGACCGATTGTTCCAGCAGATGACGATTAATCCGGCCAAAGTAACTTTTGACGATGTGGCCCTCGCGATCAATCACCACCGTGTAAGGCAGCACGCTACGGTGATTGCCGAGGCTTGCACTTAGCGGCCCGGCCTCTGTATCGGCTGCGAAAAGAGGATAGCCTACCGGTGTCTCACTGGCAAACTGATTTACACTTTCCTGATCTTCGGCGGCTATGCCCAGCACCAGGAGGCCTTGATCGCGGTACATTGCCTGCAATTCGCTCAGTTCGGGCATTTCTTCACGGCAGGGCGGGCACCAGCTGGCCCAGAAATTAACCACCAGTATTTGTCCCCGTAACTCGTACATCGGTTGCATGACGCCTTTTACATCCGGCAATATCACGGCGAAAAACCGGGAAGTATTCGCAGGGGGATGATCTTCACTGAAGCCACCCTGTTGCCAGCGGCTAACAAAGGAGTAGGCGCCTGCGGCAATCAGAAGCAGGGCAAGGATGAAGAAGGCGCGACGGGGAAATGGCATATCAGCAGTAGGTAATGCCAGGTTCACAACCCAGTGTATGGCGCGCGCGCAAGAATTGCTCGCTATTCTGGTAGCCAATCAGCTTGAGTTTGGGGTCGCGTTGTTCCGGTCCATGGAAAAACAGCATGGCAGGTGGGCCGAACAGCTGAAAACGTTGCAGCAATGCCGTGTCGGCAGGGGTGTTCTGGGTGACATCCGCTTGCAGCAAAACAACATTTTCCAGAGATTCCTTCACCAGCGGATCGCTAAAGGTGAATTGCTCCATTTCCTTACAAGCTACACACCAGTCGGCGTAAAAATCCAGCATCACGATTTTGCCTTTGGCATCTGCCAGAGATTGCTGCAGTTCTTCCAGGCTATGAATGCGTTTGAAAGGCAATGCGGAAGGGGCAGAGGTTTTCTGCAGGCTGACGGTATTAAATCCAGAAAGAGGTTGCAAGGGAGATCTGGCTCCGCTGAATGCGCCAATCAGCATCATCACACCCAGCAGCAGCATGATAATTCCCAGCCCTTTCCATACACGCTGCCAACCCGTTGCAGCGTCCGGCAGCCGGTCCAGCGCATGCAGAAAGATGGCTGGCACAATCAGTAGTGCAGCCCAGAGCAGCAGTTGTACCGGTAGCGGAATCACGGGGCTGATCAGTAACAGAGCAACATACAACATCACCACGCCGAACAGTTGCCGGATACGTTCCATCCACGGGCCCGCCTTGGGCAATAGACTGCCTGCCGAAGCGCCAATCAGCAGCAAGGGCAAGCCCATGCCCAGCGATAGCGCAAACAGGGCGCTGCCACCCAGCCATACATCACGCGTCTGGCTGATATATAGCAGGGCACCTGCCAAAGGCGCTGCAACACAAGGGCTCACGATCAGGGCAGACACCACGCCCATAAGAAATACGCCAACGAAATGACCGCCGCGGATACGGCTGTTGGTGCCGGTGAGGCGGTCTGCCAGCGACTGAGGTATACGGATTTCATAAAAGCCGAACATGGAAAGGGCCAGCAGTACAAACAGCAGCGCCGTGGCGCCCAGAACCCAAGGGGTTTGCAAGGCACTACTCAGCAATTGCCCGGATAAGCCCGCCGCGATGCCAGCCAGGGTGTAGCTCAATGACATGCCCAGCACATAAGCCGCCGATAGCAGAATGGCGTGGCCCTTGTGTCTGTGAGCATGTGCCTTGCTGCCAACAATAATGCCGGAGAGGATGGGAATCATGGGCAACATGCATGGAGTGAATGCTAGTAGCAGGCCTATACCAAAAAAGCCGCTCAGTATCAGCCATAGTTTGCCACTGCCCAAGAGGCCTGCAATGCGGTCCTGCTCAGGTGCGCCGGTGGTGGCAGGCGGTTCGGTGGCATCGCCACCCAGGCTCACATCCAGGGTTTTATGGATAGGCGGGTAGCACAGGCCCTTTTCGCTACAGCCCTGATAGGTGGCATTGAGCTTGAGCATGGCCGGCACATCGCCGCTGAACGCCAGCTGCAGCTTGGCTTCAGCTTCGCGGTGAAAGACGTAAGTCGTGCCGAAGCTGGGGTCTTTTTTTGATTCGCCGGGAGGTAGGCTGGTATCGGTAACCGTTACGCCCGGCGTGGCACTGGAAAATTTGATCCGATCCCGATAAAGGTAATGCCCGGGCGCGATCTGGAAAACGGCTTGCAAGGTGTCCTGACGTATCGAGCCCACCTCCAGCTTGAAGGCTTCATCTGGCGGCAGAATATCGTCATCGCTGGTAAACAGGGCCAGCTTGCTGCTGAGCGGCGCTGCGTTAACGGGGGCGCTGGACAGGGCGGGAAGCAGACTGCATACCATTAGCAGTACATTCAAAAGGTATTTCATGGGGTCAGGCCGTCGTTTCCTCGTTAAGCCACGTCAGGTAGGCGGGCAATCCAGTGCTGATTGGGACACAGAGGATTTCGGGAAGTTCGTAAGGATGCTGTTGCACAATGGCTTGCTGCAAGGCGGTATATTGAGCGCTGCAGGTCTTGATCAACAAGGGGATTTCATTGGCAGTTTCCACCTTGCCCTGCCAGCGATAAACAGAAGTGCAGGGCGCCAGAATGTTGACGCAGGCCGCCAGCCGGGCGTTGACCAGGTATTCCGCCAACCCGGTGGCGGAGGCGTGGTCCGGCAGATTGGTCAATACCAGTATCGCCTCGCCGGCCGTCACTGTATTTGATAAGGTTTCATGTGACATGATGTCAGCATCCCCGACTTGAAATATCCACGTAAAGCTTCATTTACAAGGGAACAAGGTGGTGGACCGGACGTCACACCCTTGCTTCGCTATTTTTAAAGTACTGTATATATGCCTTTACCCTTGCTGCTGCTGATTTTACTCGCATTCCCTGTTGTCGAGATATGGTTATTGATAGAACTGGCAGGACGCTATGGCGTTTGGGTGCTGGTTTACCTGGTGGTGGTTGCCATTCTGGGCTGGCGGTTGATCCAGGACGAAAAACTGATGATGCTGGGGCGCATGACCCAAACCCTGAGCCAGGGCGGCGCTCCGGCGCGTGCCTTGTTCAGTGGGGCTAAAAACATGCTGGCAGGCATATTGCTGATTATTCCTGGCGTGGTGACCGATGCCATTGCCGTGATTCTGCTGCTGTTGCCCTCGGCCAAACCCGATGTTTTTGATGACACCGTGCAAGCAGAACCTCGCCAGAGCCGCAGGCCGCAAGCGGCAAATGATGATGTGATTGAGGGCGAATACACCCGCGAAGATTAACCAGCTTGCGTGCAAAGCCCTGAGGCTGTGCAATTCTGGTTTGCCTGTGGGCATGCAGCTTGCGCCAAGGCTTGTGTTAAACTCGCGCCTCACCTAATGGTTTGTTTTTGTGCGCATTAATTCCTGGCGGCTTCATTCCCTCCCAGGCCTGATGCCGCTTTCATCCTTCTAGAATCAGGAATCGAACGCATGTCTCATCAAGTTACTGTCCAGCCTAGCGGCCATCGTTTTGTTGTCGAAGGTGACGCCACCGTATTGAGCGCGGCCATTGATGCGGGACTGGGCTTGCCTTACGGTTGCCGTAACGGCGCCTGTGGTGCTTGCAAGGGCAAGGTATTGCAAGGCGAGGTGAGCCATAATGATCATCAGGCTTCCGCCCTGACCGATGCCGACAAGGCAAACGGCATGGCATTGCTGTGCTGTGCTGTGCCGCAGACTGATCTGGTGATCGAGTGTCGCGAGGCCACGGGCAGCAATGGTATACGCCCGCGTATCATGCCGGCGCGCGTGCAGAAGATGGAGAAGCTGTCACACGATGTGATGGCGCTGTATTTGAAGCTGCCCAGCAATGAGCGCATGCAGTTCCTGGCAGGCCAATACATTGAATTTCTGCTAAAAGATGGCAAGCGCCGCGCGTTCTCCCTGGCGAATGCACCGCATCATGATGAATTGCTCGAACTGCATCTGCGCCTGATCCCAGGCGGAACCTTCACCGAATATGTATTCAATGAAATGCAGGAAAAAGCCATTTTGCGGCTGGAAGGGCCATTTGGCAGTTTTTACCTGCGTGAGGATCACGACAAGCCCATTATTTTCGTCGCCGGTGGCACCGGCTTTGCGCCGATCAAAGGCATTATCGAACATATCCTGCATCAGAAAACGCCGCGCAAAATGGTGCTGTACTGGGGCGCCCGTTCGCTGGAAGATCTCTATATGCCGGAGCTTCCCCAGCGCTGGCTGGAGGAGTCCAATCTTTTCAGTTACGTGCCGGTATTATCCGAGCCCAAAGATGAAGATGGCTGGCAGGGACGCCGCGGCCTGGTGCACGAGGCGGTGCTGGAAGACTTTACTGACCTGAGCGCTTATCAGGTTTATTGTTGTGGCGCACCGCAGATGGTGGATGTCGCACATCAGAGCTTCCAGGCGAAAGGCTTGCCGGAAGATGAGTTCTTCTCAGACGCCTTCACCTTTTCCAATCCCCCTCCCAAACCTGTAGCGGCATAAGCACAAGGTAAAAGCAGGGTACTCGCGTAAGCGCGATACCCTTATTCAAACCCCGGGCAGAATTGGGTGCTGAGACGGAACTGGTGATTGGCGGCTTCGGTTTCGCCACGCTCATCCAGCAGGCGCGCCAGGGCCAGATGTGTGGCGGCGCTTGGTTTCACGCTCAGGCTGGCTTCAAAATAGCTCTGTGCCTTGCCCCATAGACTCAGACGCACGCACAAATTCCCCAGGGAACGCAGCAGGTCAGCGTCATTTTCATGGCTTAGCAACCAGTGTTCCGCTTGTTGCAACTGCTTCTGCGGCTGTGATGACAGGCAATCGCCCAGCATGCCGGCGAGTTTGCTGTCCCAGCCTTTGGTCAGGCTCATTTCCACAATTTCCGCCGCCTGATCGCCGGCGCCTGCCTGGATAAATGTCTGGGCGGCAATGCAGGCGATTCTATTGTTCAGACGATCTTCCTCCGGCATTTTTTTCCAGTAGGCATTCAGCTTGTCCAGGTCGTCAGTCAGTCGTTGCAAGAGGTGGGTATGGGCTTGCTGGCGCAGTTCACGTAAATGCCAGCTTTCGATCGCATCGTGTTTTTCCAGGCGGCGCAGGGTGACCAGCACTTGCTCCCAGTTTTTCAGGTGCACCTGGGCTTTCAGTTCCAGACGCAAGGCCGGAGGGTATTTGGATTCCAGCTTGTCCAGTTTGTGTAGCACGTTCAGTGCTTCGTTGTAGCGGCGGTCATCCAGCATGAATTCAGCCTGGATAAGCAGACGGGCGATCGCGGCTTCGGGGGCGATGCGTTCAGCCTCGGCCAGGTAAAAATCACGCTGCGATTTGTTCTTGAGCTTGTGCGCGGCACGGGCAGCCACCAGCGTGGACAGGCCAGGATTTTCTTCCAGTGCCAGCGCTTTGTTGGCGGCTTTTTCAGCCAGCAGATAGCGGCCCTCTGCCAGAGATTGCAGCCCTTCGCTCAAGGCGGCACGTCCGAGGCGTATGCGGCGCTCTTCCTTGTAGCTGCGCACGCTGGCTGGTAGATGGCGCGTGTATTGAATCAGCCGCAACACAAGGTGCAAGCTGATAAAGCCGCCCAGTATCATCACCAGCAGGAGGTTGACCGACAGCTCCATGCGATAAGGCGGGCGTACGATCAGTACATAGCCTTGATTATTGACGGCCAGTAGCGATAGGCCAACGGCCAGGCCCAGTATCAGTAATATCCAGAACAACCAACGCACTATTTACGCTCCGTATTGCTTTTTGCTGGCGTGCTCACCCGTTCCAGCGAAAGTTTGTACTTGCTGACGAGCGACAGGCTTTCATTGACATCGGGTAGGTCAATCACGATTTCCTTGGATGAGAGCTCTTTCAGGATATTCAGGGCCAATTGGGTGCCGCTATCGCGTGGGTCGAAATGACTTCTCAGCCATTTTTCGGCCGCTTGCAGATCGGCGCGGTAAGTGGCTTCATCGTGTTGCAAGAGCGCAATACGCGCTGTCAGCAAATGCAGCTTGATGTTTTCGCGCAGGAAGAAATTCTGCTCCGGCGCCAGCAGTGGCGGTTCGGGCCGGTCGATGCGCTCCAGGCGGATCATGGTGCGCAGGTCTTGCCATACCTCTTGAGCCAGGCGGTGCCATGGGTTGCTATCCCATTGCGGTGCCAGCTGAGGCGCGGAGTCAGGGTGGCGCTCACTTACCAAGGGTAGCGTGTTTACCGCTTCAGCCAGGTTTTCCAGTTTTAAACTGATGCCGACGGTGTCTACCTGCGGCATGTTTTGCAGGCGTTGAATATCCTGGCCTATGGATTTGCGCAACTGCACCACCTGGCCGCTATCCAGATGCTGCAAACGCGTATCTGCCGTCTGCAAGGCGAGCAAGGCGGGTTTGATATTGCCGGCCAGCTGCAATTGCTGGTTGGCGATGATGATCAATTGCTCAACTTCGGCAATGGTGCGCTCTTCGCGGTTGTTGGCAAGCTCCACATACAGCGTTTGCAAGGCTTCGGCCTGATCGCGCGACTCGGCCAGTTTTTGTTCAAACAGCGAGGCACGGGCGCTCACTTCGGTACTGCGTTCATCGGCATTGCGAGCCAGCGCCAGCGCTTGCTGATTAACACCATTGAATTGCTCGAGCTTTTGCGAGAGTTCCTGCTCCAGCACGGCAAATCGTTGGCGGGCGTGATACCACTGCCAAGCCATGGCGATAGCAGCCGCCAGCGCGATAACGAGCGCAAGCTGTGTCAACCAGTTGCTGCTGGCGGCAGGGGCGGCAGCCTCCTCCTGCAAGACCTCTTCTGCAGGCATATTGGAGGTCGCGAGGGCGGGCGTTTCAGCGGGCTGGGAAGGCGTGGGTTGGTCGCTCATATTCAGTGTCGTTGTTGTTTCAAGAGGGCTACAGCATTCAGGCATTGCAGCATGGCATCATCTCCTGGTGCCTCTGCCACGCTGACATGTAATCCAAGCGCAAGCGGCAGTTCGGCAATACGTGCATGATTCACACATAAGGTCACATCGCGTATCCATGGCGGCTGGCCGTTATCCGTCATGCTCAGCAAGTAGCGCATGGCTTCGCTGCTGGTGACCACCAGCGCATCAAGTTGCTGATTTTGCCAGCGCTGCGCCAGCGGTTCCGCGCTGGTTTGCGGGTTGATACGGCGGTAGCATTCCGCAAAGTCCACGGTGGCACCACGTGCCCGCAGGCTGTCGGCCAGAAGCTCGCGACCACCCACCCCGCGGAAAATCATAAATCGCAGACCTGCTACCTGCTGCATTTCCGGCAAAGCCAGCAGTGATTCACTATCATACCTGCCCTGAGGCGTGAGCACCGGGCTGATGCCCAGGCTGGTCAGTTCGCTGGCCGTGACCGGGCCAATAGCCGCGTGCCGTAATGCTGCAGGCGGCTTGCCCACCAGTTTCAGCATTCTTGGTATGGCATTCTGAACCGCATTGCTACTGATAAAAATAGTCCAATCGTACTCGCCGAGCCGGTGCAGTTGCGCATCAAACGTGCTGTAATCGGCCAGCGGTGCAATTTCAATCAGGGGGAAAGCGTATGGCACGCCCCCTGCGTCCGCGATCATGCGCGATAAACGGTGAGCCTGGTCTGAAGGCCGCGTAATGGCAACATGCAGGCCAGTCAGCGTCAGATCAGCCATGCGAATTCTGTTCGGCCAGCGCTTGCAGTATCGTATCGGCACCTTGCGCAATCAGGGATTGGGCTAGCTGCTGCCCCAATAGTTCAGGCTGCGCTGCATTTCCATGCGCTTCGGCCCGCAGCATCTGTTTGCCGTCCACACTGGCGACAAAGCCGTGAATGCTGATGTTATCGCCCTGCTTGGTGGCATATGCCCCCAGCGGTACCGTGCAGCTTCCGGCCAGCGCGCGGCTCATGCCGCGTTCGGCCTCTACGCAGGCCGCCGTATCGGCATGATTCAATGGGGCCAATACGCTCAATAGATCGGTACGCGCGGCATTGATTTCAATGCCCAGCGCGCCCTGGCCCACGGCCGGAATGCTGTCTTCCGGGGCAATAGTCTGCGCAATGCGGTCACCCAAGCCCAGGCGTATGAGGCCGGCGGCAGCCAGGATGATCGCGGCATATTGGCCTTCATCCAGTTTGCGCAGACGCGTTTGCAGATTGCCGCGCAGGGATTCGATTACCAGGTGAGGAAAGCGCGCTTGCAACTGACTCTGGCGGCGCAGGCTGGAGGTGCCGACAACGCTGCCTGCCGGCAGGGCTTCCAGCGATGTGTAATCATTGGATACGAAAGCATCACGCGGATCTTCGCGCTCGCCGATCGCCGCCATGGCAAAGCCTTCCGGCAGATGCATGGGGACGTCTTTCATTGAATGTACCGCCAGGTCGGCGCGACCATCGGCCAGTGCCTGTTCCAGCTCCTTTACGAAAAGCCCTTTGCCGCCTATGCGGGCCAGCGGGGAATCCAGAATCTGGTCGCCGGTGGTGGTCATGCCCAGAATCTCCACTTGTGTCTCAGGGTAAAGCGCTTGCAAACGGGCCTGGATGTGGCGGGCCTGCCACATGGCCAGCGCACTTTCGCGCGAGGCAATCACAAGTTTTTCTGGGATAGGGGTCTGGGAGGATGTCATCGTAGGCTGACGGGGCGCAATGCCCGCAAAATCACTAAAGCGCTATTTTAACATACGGATGATGACCGCTCTGTGCCAGCGCTCAGCCCGCCAGGTTTTTAAGCAGATGCAATTGCCGCCGACTGACAGCCAGGGTATCCGGGATACCTTTCAGCAGCGCGACCCATTGCTGTTCGCCGTCACCGCCTTTCTGATAGCCCAGCAGATAGTGCGGATTCACCAGGCAATTGCGGTGCAGCCGCAAAAAGCGCTCGCCAAATTCCTGTTCTATGCTGTTGAGGCTGTCTTCAATCAGGTATTCATGCTCGCCGGTGCGCAAGGTGGTGTATTTCAGCTCTGCCCGCAGATAAATCACCTCATGCACGGGCACCAGCAACACCCGACCGCGCTCGCTGACGCTGAAATGGCTGCGTTGCGATTGCAAGGGCTGAATCGCGGCCAGCTGTGCCGGCAGCAGCGCACGCGCCTTGTTGATGGCGGTGAGCAGACGTTCACGCCGGATGGGTTTCAGCAGGTAATCGACCGCGCTCATGTCAAAGGCCTGCAGCGCGTAGGCATCATAAGCCGTGGTAAAGATGATGGCAGGGGGCGAGGCCAGTTTCTGCAAATGGCTGGCGGCCTCTATGCCGTCCATCTCCGGCATGCGGATATCGAGCAATACCAGATCGGCTCCGCTTTGCTGGGCCATTGCAATGGCTTCGGCACCGTGACGTGCTTCACCAACGATATGAATGCCGGGGATGTCGGCCAGCAGCTCGCGCAGACGGTTGCGTGCCGGTGTTTCGTCGTCGGCAATGATGAGCGAGACGGATAGATCAGCCATGATACTCAGCCATGATTCAGTGAGACATCCTCAGTCAGTTCAAGAGTGCGCCATCCTGTAGCGCTCAGCAGCGCTAGCCGCCCCATGGTGGTCTCGCTGGATGAGATAGCGATAGTCAGGGCGGACGCTCAATGATGCCGATGGCGCTGGTAAGGCAACGCGATATGCACTTCATAACGGCCATCGCGTGCAGAACTGGAGAGCGTGGCGGCCACATCGAAGTGCAGGGCCAGGCGCTCGCGGATATTCGCCAGTGCCATTTTGTTGCCCGACGTGCGCGGCTGCTCGTCCGTCAGCGGGTTGGAAAGTAACAGGTGCACTTCATTATGCAGCGTGTAAATCTTGATGATGATCTCGCCGCCGTCGCTGCGCGGCTCTATGCCATGGTAAACAGCATTTTCCAGCAAGGGCTGCAACACCAGCGGCGGCACCATGGCATCTGGCGGCATGGAGTCCACCTGCCATGTCACGAGCAGGCGCTCATCCAGCCGCAGTTTTTCCAGGGCGAGGTATTGCCTGCATAGGCTGATTTCCTGCGCCAGCGGCACCAGCTCGCGGTTATCCGCCATCAGTACGCGAAACAATTCCGCCATGTCCTCCAGCGCCGCTTCCGCGCGTTGTGGTTGGCTGCGAATCAGTGACAGCACCGCATTCAGGCTATTAAACAAAAAATGCGGACGTATGCGCGCCTGCAGGGCCTGCAAACGTGCCTCCGCCATGGCGGGGGACATTGCGCGAAAACGCAGATGCAGATAGTAAGCAGTGATCAGACAGGCACAGAGGCTTAGCAGGCAGAGCCGGCCCAGCGGCGGCAGGGCATCCATGCCCAGCATCTGCATGCCCGCCACATATAGCAATATCACCACCAGCATGGCCAGCCCGCCAGCCAGCAACATGGCCAGCGGATAGCGCAACCGCAATAGAAATGGATAAGCCAGATACAGCACGAGCAGGCTCATGAGCAAGGCCGGCTGACCAAACGCGGATTGTTCGGTGAAGTGGCTGAGGGTGGTAGTCAGGCTGTCGCTCTGCACGGTGGCGGAGAGCAGCATGAGCAGATTGACGAGCAAAAGAATGCGCAAAGCGATGCCGGGATTACGAAAATCCGGCAGTTTTTGCAGCGCGCCAGCCGCGGTCGCCGTGAGCGTAAGGCTGGGCTTTTGCTTTATACTTGTCATAAGCTCATTATTCTTAACGAAAACGTCTCATGCAAGAACAATCCCGCACGCCCAATTCCCTCGATGCCAAAGACAAAGCCTGGTCCGGCCGTTTTAACGAGCCTGTTGCAGAGCTGGTTAAGCGCTACACGGCATCGGTGGATTTCGACAAACGCCTGGCTGAGTTTGATATTCAGGGCTCGCTCGCCCACGCCCGCATGCTGGGCAAACAGGGCATTATCAGCCAGGAGGATGTCAGCGCCATCGAGCAGGGACTGGACGCCATTCTGCAAGAGATTCGTGCGGGAGAGTTCGTCTGGCTGCTGGATCTGGAAGATGTGCATTTGAATATCGAAAAGCGCCTGACCGACAAGATCGGCGATGCGGGCAAGCGCCTGCATACCGGGCGCTCACGCAATGACCAGGTGGCGACTGATGTGCGCCTCTGGCTGCGCGCCACCACCGACGATGTGATCGCCGGCATCCGTGGCTTGCAGGCTTCCCTGCTGGATCTTGCCGAGGCCCACAGTGATACCGTGATGCCTGGCTTTACGCATTTACAGGTTGCTCAGCCCGTGACCTTTGGCCACCATCTGCTGGCGTACTTTGAAATGTTGCAGCGCGATGCCGAGCGTTTTGCCGATGCGCGCAAACGTATCAATCGCTTGCCACTGGGCGCCGCCGCGCTGGCCGGCACTAGTTACCCGATAGACCGGGAATACGTGGCCCAGCAGCTGGGCTTTGACGCCGTCTGCCAGAACTCGCTGGATGCCGTGTCTGACCGCGATTTCGCCATTGAATTTACCGCCGCCGCCGCCTTACTGATGACGCATCTGTCGCGCTTCTCCGAAGAGCTGATTCTGTGGTCTAGCCCGCGCTTTGGCTTTATCGATATTGCCGACCGTTTCTGCACTGGCTCCAGCATCATGCCGCAGAAAAAAAATCCCGATGTGCCCGAGCTGGTGCGTGGCAAGACCGGCCGCGTGAATGGCCATCTAGTGGCACTGCTTACCCTGATGAAAAGCCAGCCCCTGGCTTACAACAAGGATAATCAGGAAGACAAAGAACCCTTGTTTGATACCGCCGATACCCTGCTGGTCACCTTGCAGATTTATGCCGACATGCTGCGCGGTATCAAGGTCGATAAGGCCGCCATGCGGGCCGCCGCCAGTGAAGGCTTTGCCACGGCGACCGATCTGGCCGACTATCTGGTGAAAAAAGGCACGCCTTTCCGTGATGCACATGAAGTGGTCGCCCTAGGCGTGCGTTATGCGGTGGAAAAAGGCTGTGACCTGTCTGACCTGCCCCTGGCCGAGCTGCAGAAATTCAGCAGCCAGATCAGCGAGGATGTCTACGCCGTGCTGACGCTGGAAGGCTCGCTTGCCAGCCGCAACCATATCGGCGGTACTGCGCCTGAGCAGGTCAAGCTGGCCATCGCCCGGGCGCGTCAAACGCTGGCCTGATCATTTCCCCTCCTGGCATGCCGGTTGGTTTTCAGACATTCAGCGTGTCAGATGCTGCACAGCATCTGACCTTTCCCGTTCTGGCTTTTTACCCTGCGACTCAAGCACCGCAGCCGCACGCCGTCGGCCCCTACAGCATGGCGGTGGCGCTGGATGCCCCGCTCGCACCTGGCCGCTATCCGCTGGTGGTGATTTCGCATGGTAGCGGCGGAGCGCCCATTCTTTATCGCACCATTGCCATGGCATTGGCAGCCCGCGGCTATGTCGTGGTGCTATTGGAGCATCACGGCAATAATCGCCTCGACAACAGTCTCAAAGGCACCTGGCAAAACCTGCAGCATCGCCCGCGCCATGTTTCGCTCACTATCGACCATCTGAGCACACATACGGCGTATGCACCCTATCTGGATCTCAGCCGCATTGCCGTGATCGGCCATTCCCTGGGCGCTTACACGGCGCTCGCCCTGGCGGGTGGCCAACCCTGGACTCAGGCGCTGGAGGCGGTGCCGGTGCAGCCGGACCCGCGCATTTCGGCGCTGGTGCTGCTGGCGCCGGCCACCGCCTACTATATGCCCGAGGGCGCGCTGAAGGCCGTCAACCTGCCGATTCTGATGCTCACTGGTGAACACGATGACATTACCCCGCAATGGCATGCCGATCTGGTGATCAAGGGCGTGCCGCAACCGGAAAACGTGCAATGGCACGATATCAGCAACGCCGGCCACTTTTCCTTTCTCAGCCCGTTTCCACCGGCCATGCAACGTCCCGGTCTGGCACCGGCGCTGGACCCGCCAGGCTTTGACCGGGTAGCCTTTCATCAGGAAATGCCGCTGCAAATCGCGGACTTTCTTGATCGTCATCTGCGCGCATGATCGCGCAGCGGTGCATGGTGCGATGTGATTCCCAGTTCTGGAGCACATGCTCAAAGGTGGCAGATGGCGAATGTCCGATGACCTTCGCTTAAGCCGATGATTTATAGGTAATATTTTAGTAAAAAATCATAGGGTGCCAGACGGTACAAGAGTTGCTAGCTACCATGGTTAAAGAAGATGCTTGAAAGCATGTATGCCCGCGCCCGCTATCGGCAAATGCGGGCTTGATGGTAAAGTGGCGTGCAGCTGGGGGTGAGGGAGTATTCAGCTGCAGCAGATGAAGGTCCGGGGGTCATCTGCGACAATCAGAATCCATAGAAAACTATAATGAAATCAAAGGCGCTGTTCCCATTTTTTAATGAGGACCCCAAAAGCCAATCGCTCTCGATCGGGTGGTTGCTGCTGGGGTTTGCCAGTCTGTTGATGTACCTGCTCAAGGTATCCATCGACGTCTTTGATCTTCAGCGCCAGCTCATGCTCTCCTGGGGCGTGTTCGTCATTCTGGCGTGCATGTATAAATGGCAAGTCACCAAGCGCCCACCATGGCGCTTTTTGTTTGTTCTACTATCCGGTTTTCTGGCGTTGCGCTACCTGATCTGGCGCAGTACCGAAACCCTGATCTATACCGGCCCGCTCGATTTCATCGCCATGACCCTGCTGTATCTGGCTGAGGTGTATTCCCTCACCATCTACATGCTGGGCATCCTGCTGAATCTGTGGCCGCTGCGTAACCGTCCGCTTAAGCTGCCGCCCAATCTGGAAGACTACCCGACGGTGGATGTCTTTATTCCGACCTACGATGAGTCGGATGACATTATCCGCATTACCACCATCGCCGCCAGCCAGATTGATTACCCGAAAGACAAGCTGCGCATTCATATCTGCGATGACGGCAGTACCGTCAACAAGCGCAATAATCCTGCCTCGGCCGAGGCCGCCTGGGCACGCTATTACCGCTTGCGCAGGCTGGCGCAGGACTTGGGTGCCAACTACATCACCCGGGAAACTAATGTCGCCGCCAAGGCGGGCAATCTCAACCATGCGCTGCATCAGACGCATGGCGAGCTTTTCCTGGTGCTGGATTGCGACCATGTACCCACGCACGACATCCTGCGCCGTACCGTGGGCTTTTTCTCCGCCGACCCCAAACTGTTTCTGGTGCAGACGCCGCATTTCTTCATCAACCCGACACCAGTGGAAAAAAACCTGATCGGCGTTGGCAATCCCAACCGTGAAAACGATATGTTTTACAAGGAAATCCATCGCTCGCTGGATTTTTGGAATTCGAGTTACTTCTGCGGTTCGGCCGCGCTGTTACGCCGTCGTTATGTCATGGAAGTGGGCGGTATTGCCGGCAAGACCATTACCGAAGACGCCGAAACCTCCTTTCATCTGCACAGCCTGGGCTATAACAGCATCTATCTTGATCGCCCCATGGTCTGCGGGCTATCGCCGGAAAGTTACAAAGACTACATCCTGCAGCGTACCCGCTGGGCGCAGGGCATGGTGCAGCTATTCCTGCTGAGCAACCCGCTGATGGCGAAGGGCCTGAGTTTTCACCAGCGTTTGTGCTATTTCAATTTCTGCTTTTACTGGTTCTTTGGCCTGGCACGGGTGATGTTTTTTATCGCGCCAGCCTTGTTCCTGCTGCTTAGCCTCAAGATTTACTTCGCGTCGTTTACGCAAGTTATCAGTTATGCCGTGCCGTATATCTTTTCCACCTTCATGCTGATGGATTTCTTTTATGGCCGCGCGCGCCAGCCGTTTTTCTCTGAAATCTACGAGAGTGTGCAGTCGATTTTCCTGGCACCGGCCGTGATTGCCGTGCTGTTCAACCCGCACAAGCCATCGTTCAAGGTCACCCCCAAAGGCAACACCCAGGAGCAGGACTTTCTCAATCCGCTGGCGGCCATCTTTTTCGTCATCATTCTGGTGAATATCCTGGCGATAGGCGCCGGGGTGATCAGCTGGTTTACCGATCCCATCCTGCGCGATACCTTGTCTGTGACGGCGGTCTGGTGCACCTACAATGTCGTGCTGGCCATCATTTCGCTGGGCGCATTCTGGGAGCGCAAGCAGATGCGTCAGTTCCACCGCATTAATGTGGAAGAGCCGATGAAAATGCGCCTGCCGGGCACCGAAACGGACTATGCGGGCGAGACCATGGATCTTTCCATCACCGGTCTGGGGTTCAAGGTCAAGTTGCCGCAGGCGCCCAAGCTCTCGGAGCCGGTGATCCTGGAAACCACCAGCAGTGATGGCAAAAAGTTTGTCTTTAACGCCGTGTTCAAGCGCATCATCGAGCGCAATGGTACGTTTTATTGCGGGACGGAGTTTGTGCTGGATAAACAGAGTTATGCCGAGGCCGTGGCCTATTTGTATGGCGATAGCGGACGCTGGACGCGTTTCTGGGCCAAGAAAACCCGCAATGAAAAGACATTCAGGATGCTGGGCCACCTGTTTGTATCCGGCATCAAGGGCATGGCAGAAAGCATGGGCATCATGGCCACATCTGGCGCGCAATACCTGCTGGCACTACAACGAAAATATGCAAAAAAATAAACCAATCAATCATGGGGAAGTTCGGGGGTAGTATGAAAGTCTTGATGTATGTTGTTCTGTGGCTGTTTCCACTCATGGGGTATGCCAATACCCAGCAGGTGGAGCTCGACAAGCTGATCGCAGCGCCTACGCTGACCTTGAAATGTACCGGCGATGAACAGGGGCTGGATATTCCGCTGGCCCATCGCTGGAATGTGAAAAAGGTAACGTTGAACCTGCATTACGTGTCCTCCATCAACCTGATTACCAGCCAATCCCAGCTGGTGGTGAAGTTGAATGGCATGCCCATCGCGCAGACCAAGCTCGATGCCCTGAGCCCGGATGTGCTGGTGCAGCTCAATCTGCCGGTGCAATACCTGAGCGCAGGCTACAACAGACTTTCATTCGCCGTGGCCCAGCACACTGAAAGCAAAGGCTGCGAAAAGGGATGCTCGCCCGATATGTGGACGACGGTGGACCTGAAGCGCTCCGTGCTGGCGATAGATTACGACAACAAGGCAGTGCCGGTGGCCTTGTCCAGTGTGGGCACTTTGCTGTTTGATCCCAAGGTGTTCCCGCAGGCCGAAGTGCATCTTGTCACCGATACTCAGGATGCCGAACAGCTGAATCCTCTGTCCATCGTCGCTTCCGGCGTGGCGCATCATTTTGATTACCGCCAGGTAAGCTTCACCGTCTCCAGCAAGTTGAAGCCCGGGGTGGACAACATTCTGGTGGGCAAGCATGCTTTTGTTCAGGGGCTGCTGGGCGATGCAAAGCTTGCCCTGGCTGACCACGAGCAAGGCGGCTATGTCAGCATGCTGCCGTTGCCGCAAGCGGGCGGCGGGCAGGATGTGGGACATGCGCTGGTAGTGGTCACTGGCAAGCAGGTGGATGACGTCAAACTTGCTGCCGAAACTTTCGCCAGCATGTCGACGTTTCCTGGCACGTCCAGCCTGAGTGCTTATGAATTCAAGTTGCCCAAGCTACGTGAGTACAGCGGCCGCGAGCTGATTGAGCCGGGCAAGGAATACACGCTGAAGGCGCTGAATTTCCCCACCGCCACCTTCCAGGGCGGCAATGCCGGCAGCAAGGACATCAACTTCCGCTTGCCGTCGGACTTCATGATACGGCCTAACCTGGCAGCCAAGCTGACCCTGCACTTTGCCTACGGTGCCGGCATGCGTGATACCTCGGCCATGAATATCGTGGTGAATGGCAAGATCGTCAAAGGCATACACCTGGGCAATAGCGATGGCGCCTCGTTCCAGAATTACGTAATCGAAATCCCCACGCGCCTCTTCCAGCCCGGCAGCAACCGTATTTCCTTTGCTACCGAGCTGCATCCGCCGCTGAAGGAATGTGACCTCATGCTGACGGGCAATATGTTCCTCACCGTGTTTGATGACACCACCTTCAGCTTTCCCGACATGCCGCACTTTGTCGAGCTGCCCAATCTGGAGCTGTTCATGCTGAGCGGTTTTCCTTTTACGCGCTGGGCTGATGGCTACGAAACCAAGGTGGTGTTGACGGAAACCGACGACAACACCTTGTCAGCCGCCATGAATCTGATCGGCTTGATGACGCAGAAAAGCGGGTTCCCGCTGTATGCCATCACGCTGGATCATGCGCTCACAGCGGCATGGAAAGGCGACTTTATTGTACTGGGCTCACCTGACCGCATCTCCGCCGTCCTTGGTGGCAAGGGTTTGCCGTTTACCAAGGGCAAGTCAGCCGTGCCTTATGCTCTGGTACGCGACTGGGCCGCTGAGCCGGTGCTGGTCAGCAGCGTGCAAGCCAGCCAGCTGGGCGAAGGCCAGGGTTATCTGATGCAGTTTGAGTCGCCATATGAGGCAGGGCGCACTGGCCTGGTATTCGCCGCGCGTGACTCGAAAAACCTGCTCAGCATGAGCGAGGCCTTGCTTAAATCCGAAGTGCAGGCACAGACCGAGGGCGAGCTGACCATGCTGGATCTCGCCTCGCAGGAAGACAAGGCGATTGTGAAAAGCTTCAAGCCTGAAACCACCTATACCACGGGGAAATCCGGCAAGAAATCGTTCTGGCAGTCTTACCTGTACACCCACCCGTATGTGTATTACGGGCTGGTGATTTTATTGACCATAGGTTTCGCCATTACCTTGTTTGCGGTGCTGCGCCGCTACCGCAAGAAACGCGTGGCCGGGCGGGCGGTGTAAGGCTATTGCAGCTGATGGTCTATGGTACGCGTGCCATCCAGCGAACTTAGACCATGCTGCAAGGGCTCGCGCCAGGTATATGCGAGCACCAGCAGAAAAGGGATCAGGCAAATCAGGATGACTTTGACGAAAAAGCCCGCGGAGGGCGCGCCTTGATGATGTGTGGGGCCGGCCAGCTCGAATTCTTGCAGCTTCCAGACCACGCGGTAAGCGGTCATGCCGGCATGATCCACCGTCCTGAATTTGAGGGCTGGACTGTCCTGAATCAGATCATGGCGGATGGCGCGGTAAGCGCTTTCCGAGAGGTGAATCTCGCCGGGGCGCAGAAAAGCGGGTGCGGCAACGGTGGCCGTGTTTTCCGTACTGCCGATATGCACACCCAACAGTAGGGGCGTTGGGCTGCCGTTATCGAAATTAAAGAGGTCGGTGGCGCGCTGCATGGCAATGGCCGCTTGCATGGCATCGTCGGTGCTGGCAAAGCGGGCGTTCCAGTGTTCGCCTTCAGTGGCAAGAAGACCGCCATGCGCTGTGACGGCGTCCTGAATCAGTGGGCGTATGGTGTCCAGAGCGTGGTCACTGTGGCTGAAAGTTTGAATGGTCACCTGCGCTGCAGGTGGTGAATTAAGATGCTGTAATGGGGCGTTGCCCGCCATTGTTACCGTGTCAGTCATTTTTGAGAGACGTTATGTGTAAAAGGGATAAGTCTTTATCTTACTTTAAGGCACTGCTGCTGGGGCTGCTATTTCAATTTGGCAGCACGGCGGTGATGGCGGGTCAGGCGGATTGGACAGAATTCAAGCAGCGGTTTGTGCTGGCCGAGGGCCGCGTGGTGGATATCGGCAATGGCGGCATCAGCCATTCCGAAGGGCAGGGTGTCACCATGCTGCTGGCCGTGTATTACAACGATCAAAAAACCTTTGACCGCCTGTGGCAGTGGACCCAAAAATCGCTGCAGGTGCGCAAGGATCATCTGCTGGCCTGGCGCTGGACCACCAAGCAAGGCGTCAATGACAGCAACAATGCCACTGATGGTGATCTGTACGTGGCCTGGGCGTTGTTGCGTGCGGCGGAGAAATGGCACGTGCCGGCCTACAAAACGGCGGCGGAGGCGATGCTCACCGACGTGAAGCGGCTGCTGATAAAACCGAGTAAATGGGGCCCGGTAATTTTGCCGGGTGCTAATGGCTTTGAAAAACCGGCTGGCCAGATCGTCAATCTCTCTTACTGGATTTTCCCGGCCTTGAATGACTTTCGTCGCCATGCGCCTGACCCGGTGTGGGATCAACTGGGCGAGAGTGGTGTCGCCATTATTCGAGAAAGTCATTTTGGCAAATGGCAGCTGCCCACCGATTGGGTGCAGCTCGGCAACAATGTGATACCCGCGCCCGGATTCACTGCCCAGTTTGGCTATGATGCCGTGCGCGTGCCGTTTTTCCTCATGTGGGGCAAGCGGGCCAATCCCACTTTGCTGGCGCCTTTTCAGGCATTCTGGGGCTATTACCAGAAAACACCATACCTGCCGCCGACCGTCAGTATGGATAACGATGCGGTGGCACCCTATGGCGCCGCACCCGGCATACTCAATATTGCGGACCTGACATGTCGCTATCCCGCCTTGCAGGCACGACCTGATTATCCGATCAACACGCAGGATTACTACTCGGCCACGCTGTTGCTGCTGGCCGATATGATGGTCGGGGAGCAAACGCGTTGAAATACCGGACCCTGCTTGTGATGCTCTCCCTGGCCGGGCTGGCCGAATGCCCGCTCATCGCCTGCGCAGATGAGGCCCCCGGTAATCTGCGGACCATGACCGCCAACCCGGCGGCCTGGTCCATGGTAGCCGAGCAGGGCAGCGGCAGCCCCGGGGCAAAAATCCAATCCATGCCATCCAATGTGATCAGTGAACCCAAAGCGGTGTCGGATGCCATCGAAACCCAAACAGCCCAGAAGAATGGCCGGGTGCAAAGCCAGCCGCTGATCAATAACGTCCCGCTTTCAAGCTTTCTGACCCCCGCGAAAAAACCCTCGGCTGCCGCGGCCGTCAAGCAGGATGCCCAGCCATCCGCGCCGGATACCCGGCCCTTGTGGAGGTTGTTTAACGAGCATGCGTATGATCGCCTGGAACAGGATCTAGCCAAACTGCAAAGCGAACATCCGGACTGGAAACCGCCAGCTGAGCTGGTGGCCTTGCTGGCGCAAAAGCGTCGCGAGCAGCGACTGGAGCAGGTGATACGCCAGGGGGATAACGAAGCGCTGGTAAAGCTGGGCGAGCAATATCCGGAGGCCTTCTCCTGCTCGGGCATCGACAAGGCCTGGGCCTTGGCCGCCGCCCGTGCGAGCCTGGGGCAGCAGGCTGCCTTGCAAGCGCAGCTGCGGACCTTGGTGACCCAGTGCGAAAAAGAAGAAGACCGGCTGGCGACCTTGTACAAAGCCCAGGCATGGCTGGATAGAGGCGAATGGCAGGCTCTGATAGCCCTGAGTGCAGCCAGCCAGCGGTCAGTGCGTGGCGAGGCGCTATTTCAGCAGCTGATATACCAGAACGGAATTGAGGACCTGGCGCAGGCGATCAAGCAGCAGGACAAGCCCGGCGTGGACAGGCTGTTTGAGCAGTTGCAGCCGGAAATCGTGGCCAGAAAAGATGTCAGCCAGCTCTTGCTGGTGGCCTGGCATGATCTCAAGCTGGAGAGGCTGGCGGCAGCGCAGGATTTATTCGCGACTGCCCTGGCGATGGAACCTGCCAATGACAATGCCCGCTATGGCCTGGCGCTGGTCTATGCCCGCCAACAAAATGACGATGAGGCAATTACGGTGGCCCAGGCCCTGCCGCCTGAGCATGCCGGGCGGCATGAAGTGCTGCTGAATGCCTATCTGGCAAAAGCCAAACAGGCATACGGACAGAAGGATAGTCAGCAGACGCTGCAGTATTTGCAGGAGGCCCAAGGCGCAGGCGAACTACCTCGTTACGCCATGCTGATGCAGGCCTGGTCCCAGCTTGAGCTCGGCAATACGCAGCAGGCTGCCGACACATTTGCCGGGCTTTACCGTGCGCGGCCAGATGATGAAAGTGCAGCGGGGGTAATGGCGAGCTACCTCAGGCTGGACCGGGCAGACGACATTGCTCCGCTGGCAACCACGGAGCCTTTGGCCAGCCAGTACCGGCGCCATGTGGCGGCAGGGCTGTTTGGCCAGAAGCGCTTTTTTGCAGCACGTGATCTTGATCCGGCAAGCTATGGCGAAGCCGGTGGCCTTGCCGCGCCACAGGTCGGCGCCGGCGTGGCCTTGCGCGACAAGAGTGGTACCGAGGGCTTGTCGCAATTGCGCATACGCCAGCTACCGATGATGGAGGCCAGCCTGCCCACGGGTAACCGGGGCGAGCTGAATATTTCACTACGGGAAGTCACGCTGGATAGCGGTAGATTATCGCGCGATGCGCTGGTGGGATCATCCAACTCAGGCGCTTGGCGCTACTCATCAACTACCCGCACCATCGGGCTGGAGCCGCGTGTGAGCTGGCGCGATGATGTATGGGATATCGCCCTGGGTATGACGCCGGATAACGGCGAGGTTAGCAGCCGGCCCACCGGATATGTGACATACCAAGCCATGAGCAAGCTGGCAACGCTTACCAGTAGCCTGTATGTGGAACCGGTGCGTGAATCCATCCTGTCGTATACCGGCATGCGCGACCCTTATACCGGCAAACAATGGGGGCGGGTGCTGCGCAAAGGCGTTCGCCTGAATGGGCTGCAGCAATTGGGCAATAACTGGTCGGCAAGTGCTGCCATCAACCTGGAATATCTGGATGGCGACAGTGTGGAAACCAATCGCCATGCCGGAGTGTTTGCCAGTGTCGGCAGAAACCTCGATTTGCCTGCGTTTTCCTATGCGGTGCTGGGGCTGGGCTTCAATTATGACCATTATGAAAAAAATCTCAGTCATTTCACTCTGGGCCATGGCGGCTATTTCAGCCCGGATCGCTTTGTCAGCATAGGCCCGTCATTTGATTTCTTAACGCGCGAAAACCAGCAATTCATCGTGAAAGGCCGCCTGGCGTTTGCCACGGTGTCCATTGCCGAAGCGGCCTCGCCCTGGTTTCCTGGGAATGACGATGGCAATAGCTATGCCTCCAGCAAAAATAACGGTATGAGCTACACCGCTGAAGCCAGCGGCGTCTGGCGCATCAACGACAGATTGCAGATCGGCGGCGCGCTCTCCGAGCGCAATGCGCCGCAATACAAGGACGAAACCGGCATGCTGTTCTTACGGGTGTTGTTTGAATCGCGGCAATCGGTGTTAAGCACGGACTTACCCAGCAGAGCGCTGAACGGGCTTTATTAAGCCGGGGCGTCAGAGGTTACCGGGTGGGTGAAGGCGCTAGCCTGAGGTTAGGCAGCTTAGCGTCTCGTCTGCAAGGCTTCACTCTTCCAGAAAGAGCTGTAACAGCTCATTCAGAAAGCGCTGCCCCAGTGCCGTGGGAGCGATCAGCTCCGGCGTACGCGTGATCAGCCTGCGTTGCTCCGCCTGTTGCAAGGCAGGCTCTACCGTACTCAGCGGCTGGCCGGTCATGGTGGTAAAGAGCTGAGGGTCAAAGCCTTCCGTCAGGCGCAAGGCGTTCATCATGAATTCAAACCCGAGGTCGGCCCTGTCCAGCAGGCGCTCTTCTTCAATATGGCTGCTATCACCTACCGCTTTCATGTAGGCATTGGGTTGCTTGATGCGGGATTGCCGCAGGATGCGGTCATGGAAACTGAGCTTGCTGTGAGCGCCCGCTCCTATGCCCAGATAATCGCCAAATACCCAGTAATTCAGGTTGTGGCGGCAGCGCTTGCCCGCTTTGCCAAAGGCAGAGGTTTCGTAATGCCCATAACCATGCTCTGCCAGCCGCTGTTCAATCGCCTCCTGCATGGTGGCGCTGGTGTCATCGTCCGGCAGGGCAGGCGGCTTGTAGTAAAACGGCGTGTTGGGTTCCAGGGTCAGGTGGTAGGCGGAAATATGGGTGGGGCCCAGCGCAATGGCCGTACTAATGTCCTGCAGAGCTTCTTCCAGGGTTTGCTCGGGTAAGGCATACATCAAGTCCAGATTCACATTGCCAAAAATGCGGATGGCATGCTCGGCCGCATATTGCGCTTCTTCGCTGTTATGTATGCGTCCCAGCGCTTGAAGATGGCGCGGGTTAAAGCTCTGGATGCCGATGGAAATGCGGTTGATGCCGGCATCGCGGTAGCCGGCAAAGCGTTCCGCTTCAAAGGTGCCGGGGTTGGCTTCCAGGGTGATCTCCGCTTCATACTCCAGCGGTGTGAGCATGCGCACATGGCTGAGGATACGGTCTATGGATTCAGCGCTGAACAGGCTGGGTGTGCCACCGCCAAAAAAGATGCTGCGCACCTTGCGGCCCCATACCAGCGGGGTAGCCTGCTCAAGGTCGGCAATCAGCGCGTCGACATAGGCGCTTTCCGGAATGGGATTGCGCGATTCATGCGAATTGAAATCGCAATACGGGCATTTGCGCACGCACCAGGGGATATGGATATACAGGCTAAGCGGCGGCGGATTGCGCAACCCGCTGCTGGTTAGCTGGCCAACCAGTGGGTTCTCACGCACCGGGGCAGGCGCAATCGGAATGATGGGTATCATGCGGCGCCGGAATGGCTAGGCTTTGTTGTATGGATTGATCAGGCTGTCGACCAGCTGGTGCAGGGCATCGCGCATCTGCTGCTCGGAGACTTCCATCAGCAGGCCGTCCTCCAGCGCATCCTGCGCAATCTGTTTCAGCTCGTCAAAATTTTCGGTCATGACCTTCACTTTTTCTGTGCAGGAGACCACGCTATTGTCATCGCGTACCCATTTGGGCCAGTCGTTGCTACTCATGTTGCTAATCTCTCCAGCCGGTGCAGCAAGCGGGCCATGGCTTGGCCGCGGTGGCTGATCCGGCTTTTAATATCCAGGGGTAATTCGGCGACGGTCTTGCCGGTTTTGGCGTCCAGAAACAGGGGGTCATAGCCAAAGCCATCTTCGCCGCGCAAATTGTCGAGTATCTCGCCTTGCCATACGCCTTCGGCAATCAGCGGCTCGGGGTCGTCGGCATGGCGCACCAGCACAATCACACAATAAAAATGTGCCTGTCGCTGGCTGAGACCTTGCATCACCTCCAGCAGTTTCGCATTATTGCGCGCATCTGATTTTGGCTCACCGGCGTAGCGCGCCGAGAGCACGCCAGGCGCCCCCTGCAGCGCATCGACGCACAGGCCGGAGTCATCGGCCAGCGCCGGCAATCCGGTATGGCGGCTGGCATGGCGTGCCTTGGTCAAAGCGTTTTCAATAAAAGTGCAATAGGGCTCTTCTGCTTCCGGCACATTCAAATCGGATTGCGGGATGATTTCCACCGCAAGCGGGGCCAGCAGATGGCGGATTTCACGCAACTTGCCGGCGTTACCGCTGGCGATGACGAGCTGCTTGAATGGCAATGCCATGTTACAAGCCCAGCGCTTTGGTTTGCAGGAGGGTCAGCTCGCGGATACCGGCGGCGGCCAGGTCGAGCATGCGGTCCATATCGGCGCGCTGAAAAGGTACGCCCTCAGCCGTCCCCTGAATTTCCACATAGCCTCCACTGCCTGTCATCACGACATTCATGTCGGTATCGCAATCAGAATCTTCAATATAGTCGAGATCCAGCACAGGCGTGCCTTTGTAAACGCCGACCGACACCGCGGCGACGGAGTCGCGCAAAGGCGATTCGCTGATCAGACCCTGTGCCAGCAGGCGGCTGATGGCATCGTGCAAAGCAACATAGGCGCCGGTGATGCTGGCAGTACGTGTGCCGCCATCGGCCTGGATGACATCACAGTCGATCTGGATGCTGCGCTCGCCCAGTTTTTCCAGGTCGATAATGGCGCGAAGTGAGCGCCCAATCAGGCGTTGAATTTCTTGCGTGCGGCCACTTTGTTTACCCCGGGCGGCTTCCCGGTCCATGCGGCTGCCAGTAGAGCGGGGCAGCATGCCGTACTCCGCGGTCACCCAGCCCTGGTTTTTGCCGCGCAAAAAGCCGGGCACCTTTTCGTCCACGCTGGCAGTACAGAGAACATGGGTATCGCCAAATTTGACGAGTACCGAGCCCTCGGCATGCTTGGTGTAATGCCGGATGATCTCAATGGTGCGTAGCTGATGGGTTTCTCGATGGCTGGGGCGCATGGTGGTTTCGCTCTGTCAAAACCCTGATTATAAGCCAGTCATGATGAATTCAATAATGCCGGGTTCCACGTGAAACGGCGGCAAACTTGAGCGGACTAACAACGCGATTTGGCAATAGCGGCCTGTATCTCCGCAATGGCGAGGTCTATCTGTGCTTCACTGAGCTCGGTATCTTCCGTTTGCGCCGAGTTTTCCGTCACCGGATTCAGTATGGTGGTGATGGCGCCCATCGCCATATCATGCGAAGACAGCATCAACTCGGCCTGGCCCAGGCGCAGGCCAATGGCGCTGGCATTATCGCCTTCGCTGCCATTCTGTTCTTCGGCCGTTTCCAGCATGCGCGGGATGGCAATATCAACCGGATGCTGATAAATCATTTCCGCCATCTGCTGATCGCCTAAGCCAGACCATAAGCCATCTGAACACAACAGCAGAATATCGCCGTCCATCAGCTTGCGCGGCGGCGTCAGCTCGATCTTGGGTGCATGAGCGCTGCCCAGGCAGTTATAGATTTTGTGGCGATCCGGGTGGTGTGCCATTTCATCGCGATGCAATAGCCCCTGGCGGAACATCTTTTGCACCACGGAATGATCCTCGGTGTGATAAATACTGCGTCCGCTACGGAAATGGTACAGCCGGGAGTCGCCCACATGAGCGGTATACAAGCGGTGTTGCTGAATGATGGCGGCGACAATAGTGGTGCAAGGCGCTTCAAGCAAATGCTGGCTATGCTTGAGCTGATGCAAAGCCTGGTGGATAAGTTGAATTTGCTCCATCAGATAGCGGCCGGGATGGGGCAGCAAATCGGCCGCTCGTTTCTTGAAATCTTCCGTCAAGGTCTTGACGGCAAGGCGGGCGGCCACTTCTCCATGGCGATGTCCGCCCATGCCATCGGCCAGCACCAGCAATACCGCATCGCGGCTGTAGGCATAGGCCAGGCGGTCCTGGTTATGCGCGCGCGGACCTTTGCGGCTGCTTTGGTAAATGCTGAATTTCATGTGTCTGGCCGCAGGTACTGTCGCAGTTTATCCATTAGGCCGCCTTTTACCGGTGGTGTCGCGGGGATGGGTTGGGCCAGCATTTTTTGCAAGGTCAGCACGCTTTGCGGACGCTGCATGTGATCCAGCGCGAGACAGCGGTCTATGATGTCGAGCAGGGCAGGCGAATACTGCCCCTTGCCCAGTTTTTGCGCCGGGATCAGTTTATCTTCCTTGCGGCGTGCATCGGCGGCCGGCGGGGTGCCGCGACTGATGCAGGCATACATGCTGGCACCCACGCTGTAGATATCGCTCCATGGCCCCAGCAGGGTTTTGTCGACGTATTGCTCAGGGCAGGCAAAGCCTGGCGTATAGCTCGGCGGCAGACTGGGCTGGGTGGCAGACAATGTCTGGCGGGCCGAGCCGAAGTCCAGCAGCACCGGGGAGCCATCCATGCGGATGTAGATGTTGGCTGGTTTGATGTCCAGATGCAAAAGCTTGCGGGCATGGACTTCACGCAGGCCATTCAACAGTTCGCAGAATACCCGGCGGATAAAGTTTTCGCCCAGCGGCTGTGTCTGGTTGAGGATGGAGGCCTGCAGGGATTTGCCCCGTTCATATTGCATGACCATATAAACGGTATTGTTGGCGCGGAAAAAATTGAGAACCCGCACTATATTGCGGTGTTCGATAGTAGCGAGCGCTCGCCCTTCTTCGAAGAAACATTTGAGGCCATGCTTGAAATTGGTGGCGGCGGCGGCCGAGTTGGCCTGTACTTTACTCCCCTCGCTACGAAGGGCGAGCCCCGTGGGCAGATATTCCTTGATGGCGACGATGTTCTTGCCGGCATCTTCGGCCAGATAAACCACACTGAAGCCACCAGCGCTCAGAACCTTCTTAATGACATAGTCCTGCAGCGGGTGTCCAATGGGGAGAGACTGGTTCTGCGTAGCCTGCATACTGAACGATACATCCCAAGGTTGGGCCGTGGCGTGAATGAAAAAACGCCATGCTCTAAATCCTGTGCCGCCACGGCAAGGCACCAGCTTATTTTGGCATGAATCCGGCGGGATTTGATACCATGCCTCAACTTTAAAATCTTCACTTTCCAGGAAATTTCATGATCTTCAGTATGACCGGATTTGCCTCGCTGGAGCGCGAGGTCAGCGGCGGTACCCTTATTGTCGAGTTGCGCTCGGTCAATCATCGCTATCTTGAGCTGCATATGAAGCTGGATGACAGCCTGCGCAGCTTTGAGCCCATGGCGCGCGAGCTGATTGCCGTTCACCTCGGCCGCGGCAAGGTGGAGTGCCGCATGAGCCTCATGCGTAGCCAGGATGCCGCCAAAAAAGCCGAGCTGGATGTCGCCATTGTGCAGCAGCTGGCCAAGCTGTCGGCTGACGTTCAGCAGCACATGCCCGCAAGTGCGCCGCTGACCATCGCGGATATTTTGCGCTGGCCTGGCGTCGTGATGAGTGACGGTATTGATACCGCCGCGCTGGGTGACCAGGTTAAGGCAGCTCTGGAGCAAGTATTGCAGGACATGAGCGCTGCCCGCGCACGCGAAGGTGCCAAACTGGCCGCGGTCATCCTGGAACGCCTCGCCGAGATGGAGCGCGAGGTGGCCAAGGTCAAGCCCATACTGCCATTGCAGGTCAAAGCCTATCAGGAACGCCTGACCACCAAGCTGCAGGAGGTGCTCAAGTCCGTGGATGAAGAGCGCATACGACAGGAGCTGGTATTGTTTGCTCAGCGCGTGGATGTGGACGAAGAGCTGACTCGCCTGACTGCCCATATTGAAGAGGTCAAACGTATCCTGAATGCCAAGGGCGCGGCTGGCAAGCGTCTGGATTTCCTCATGCAGGAGCTGAACCGCGAAGCCAATACCCTGGGCTCCAAGTCGGTGTCGACCGAAGTTTCGCAAACGGCGATGGCACTTAAAGTATTGATTGAACAGATGCGGGAACAGATTCAAAATATCGAATAAGCAGTTTGACGTGCTGGCCGCTGACGGTCAGCCGTCTTTAATAAGTTACCGCCAACCGGCGCCAAGCCATTTAAAGAAATCACACGCATGACAGGCAATCTATTTATCATCACCGCCGCCTCTGGTGCGGGCAAAACCAGTCTGGTCAGGGAGCTGCTCGCAACCGACCGCCAGATTGAGCTCTCGGTGTCCTATACCACCCGTAAACCACGCCCTGGCGAGGAAGATGGCGTTCACTATCACTTCGTGGAAGAGGCCGAATTCATGCAGATGCTGGAAGCCAGTGACTTCCTGGAAAGTGCACACGTGCATGGCGCGCGCTACGGCACATCGCAACGCCGGGTGGAAGGCGTGCTGAAGCAAGGCCATGACCTGATTCTGGAAATTGACTGGCAGGGGGCCGCCCAAGTGCGCAGCCTGTATCCCCAAGCCATCAGCATTTTTATTCTGCCGCCATCGCTGGAAGCCCTGGAGCAGCGTTTGCACGGGCGCGGGCAGGATAGCGCCGAGGTGATTGCGCGTCGCCTGGCGGCAGCACGCGACGAGATGCGCCATGTGGTCGAGTTCGACTATGTTACAATTAACGACGATTTTGAGGTGGCGCTTAATGATCTGCGCGCCATCATCCGCACCCAGCGTTTGCAGCGCGAAAAGCAGTTGCTGCGGCACCAGGATCTGCTGGAAAAACTCATATAGATCATACGGAGGAATAACACATGGCTCGCATGACAGTAGATGATTGTCTCGAAAAAATCCCTAATCGCTTTCAATTGACGCTGGTGGCAGCTTACCGCTCACGCCAGTTGGCAAATGGCTCGGAACCTTTGGTCAATACCCATGGCCAGAAGGACAAGCCTACGGTGCTGGCATTGCGTGAAATCGCATCCGGCAAGGTCGGTCTGGAAGTGCTGAACCGCGGCCAGGCCTAAGTTCAACATCCGGTGCTAGATGCACCGAGGATCAAGCAAGGCGCTGTTTGAAGGCATTATGTGTGTTCAATCGGTGCCTTGTTTTTTTGGTAAAACCCTATAAAAGCTCATGGATAGTCACAGGTGGTTGAGTCAGCATGCCTAAATTGGTAGCCAAACGTCCGGCAGAGTCGCTGAAACATGTGGCAGCCCCCCTATTGCCCGCCGATAGCGAAGATTCGCTACTGACGCAGCGCTTGCGGGTATATCTCAAGCCCGAAGATATCGAGCAGGTGTGGGCAGCCTACCGCTTCAGCGATATGGCGCACACTGGCCAGCTGCGCAAGAGTGGCGAGCCCTATATTACTCACCCGGTATCGGTGGCCTGCATACTGGCCGAGTTGCACATGGATGTGCCCACGCTGGTGGCGGCCCTGCTGCATGACGTAGTGGAAGATACCGGCGTCACCACTCAGGAAGTGAGTGAGCGTTTTGGCAAGCAAGTGGCCGAACTGGTGGACGGGCTTTCCAAACTGGACAAGATCAAGTTCAGCACCGAAACCGAAGCCCAGGCAGAAAACTTCCGCAAAATGCTGCTGGCGATGTCGCAGGATGTGCGCGTGATCTTGGTCAAGCTGGCCGATCGCCTGCACAACATGAGCACGCTGGGCGTGATGAACCCGGAAAAGCGCCGTCGCACCGCGCGCGAAACCCTGGAAATCTACGCGCCCATCGCCAATCGCCTGGGGCTGAATGCCATCTATCAGGAACTGGAAGACCTTAGCTTCAAGCATCTTTATCCCATGCGCTACTCGGTCATTTCCAAGGCCATACTCGCCGCCCGCGGTAACCGCAAGGAAGTGGTCGGCAAGATACTGGATGCCATACGTGAGCGTCTGGGCGATATGCATATCGAAGCCGAAGTGACGGGCCGTGAAAAGCATCTTTACAGTATTTACCGCAAGATGACGGGTAAAACCGTCACCTTTTCGCAGATTTACGATATTTACGGCTTCCGCGTTATCGTCAAGGACCTGTCCAGCTGCTATCTGGCGCTAGGGGTGCTGCATGGGCTCTACAAGCCGATTCCCGGCAAGTTCAAGGACTATATCGCCATTCCCAAGGCCAATGGCTACCAGTCGCTTCACACCACGTTATTCGGCCCATTCGGCACGCCGATTGAAGTGCAGATACGCAGCCGCGAGATGCATAACATTGCCGATGCCGGCGTGGCGGCCCACTGGCTGTACAAGACCACCGATGCGCACCTGACCGAACTACAGCAGCAGACGCATCAATGGCTGCAGCGCCTGCTGGATATCCAGAGCGAGAGTACGGACTCACTGGAGTTCCTCGAGCATTTCAAGGTCGATCTCTTCCCCGATGAGGTGTATGTATTTACGCCAAAAGGCAAGATCATGGCCTTGCCCAAGGGCGCGACCGCTGTTGACTTTGCCTATGCCGTACATACCGATATCGGTAACCGCTGCGTGGCAGTCAAGATCAACCAGGAGCTGGCGCCGCTGCGCACCGAATTGCATAACGGCGACCATGTCGAGATCATCACCGCCGCCCACGCGCACCCCAACCCGGCCTGGCTCAATTATGTGGCTACCGGCAAGGCGCGGGCGCATATCCGTCATTTCCTCAAGTCCTTGCAGACCACGGAATCCGCCCACCTGGGTGAGCGCTTGTTGAACCAGGCGCTGCGGGCCTTGCATGCGGATGTGGCCAAGATTGACGATACGCATTGGCAGAAATTGCTGCGCGATTATGGCGCCAAGAACAAGGAAGAGATTCTGACAGACATCGGCCTCGGCAAGCGGCTGAACGTCATGGTCGCCCATCAGCTGCTCGCCATGAGCGAAGAGCAGGGGGAACGCCATGCCAAGCATACCAACAAGCCGCTGGGTACCATTACCATTCGGGGCTCGGAGGGCATGGCGGTGCAGTTTGCCCAGTGCTGCCGCCCGATTCCCGGCGACCCTATCCTGGGCTTTATCAACAAGGACAAGGGGCTGGTCATTCATACGCATGATTGCCCGGCCATTCGCAAATTCCGCGTCGATCCGGAAAAGTGGCTGGATGTGGAGTGGGATCCGGATGGCAAGCGCCTGTTCAATGTGAATCTCAAGCTGGTGGTGGCCAACCAGCGTGGCATGCTGGCGCAGATTGCCTCTACTATTGCAGAAGCCGGTTCCAATATTGACCACGTCAGCATGGAAGAGTCCGATAGCAGCGCCTATACCAATATGCATTTCACCGTGCAGGTAGAAAATCGCGTGCACCTGGCGGAGCTGATGCGGCGTATCCGCAAGATTCCCGATGTGGTGCGCATTAACCGCGTCAAGGGCGCGGGTACCGAGCAACGCATTCAGTAGGCTCGGCTAATTCATATCCTAAAAACCAAGACCAGAGGAAAACCATGGCAAAAAAGATTATCCACACAGACCACGCGCCGAAAGCGATTGGCACCTATTCTCAGGCCGTTGCTGTTAATGGCACCGTTTACCTGTCAGGCCAGATAGGCCTGGACCCAGCCAGCATGGAGCTGGTCGAAGGCATAGAAGCGCAGGTGCACCGAGTATTCAGCAATCTCAAAGCCGTGGCGGAAGCCGCTGGTGGCTCGCTGGCCGATGTGGTGAAGTTGAACATTTTCCTGACCGATCTCGGTCACTTTGCCTTGGTTAATTCCATCATGACCGAGTATTTCAGCGAGCCTTATCCCGCCCGTGCCGCCGTGGGCGTTGCCACACTGCCGCGCGGCGCGCTGGTAGAGGCTGATGCCGTGATGGTGCTCGCCTGAGTCTTTAAAACACGACCGGCAAGGATAGTCTCTGAAACCGCTGCAAGACCTCAAGGGCATCACGCAGCCGGTACTGAACGGGCTGCGCAAGCTTGGCATTCATAGTATTGAAGACCTGCTGCTGCATCTGCCTTTGCGCTATGTGGATGAAACGCGCATTACGCCCATTCGCGACTTGCGCCTCGGCGAGCAGGCCCAGGTTGAAGGCGAGATTATCCATGCCGAAGTGCAGTACAAACCGCGTAAAGCCCTGATTGCCAGATTGCAGGATGCCGGTGGCACTCTCATTCTGCGCTTTCTCAATTTCTATCCCAGTCAGGTGGCGGCGCTGAAAGAGGGCGCCCGGGTGCGTGCGCTGGGCGAAGTGCGGCATGGTTTCTTTGGCTATGAAATGGTCCATCCGCAATGCAAGCCGGTGCGGGAAGGCGCGACCGTCAAGCAGACCCTGACGCCGGTTTACCCCACTACGGCAGGCTTGTCGCAACCATCTCTGCGCAAATGGATAGGACGCGCGCTGGAGAGCGGGGGCCATATAGAAATCCTGCCTGCCTCGGTTTATCAGGGCAAGCCTTGGCCGGATTTTCAGCAAAGCCTTCTGCAGTTGCACTATCCCTCTCCCGACGCTGATCAGCATGCCCTTCAGGAAAAAACCACACCCGCCTGGCAGCGTCTCGCCTTTGACGAGCTGCTTGCTCAGCAGATTTCCATGCGCAAGCATTATGCGCGTCGTCGCGGCCTGGGTGCGCCTGCCATGCCGCCTTCCAAAAAACTGGTCTCCGCATTGCTGAAATCATTGCCATTCGGCCTGACGGCAGCCCAGCAGCGCGTATTTACCGATATTCAGCACGATCTTGGACGCTCATATCCCATGCAGCGCCTGTTGCAGGGCGATGTCGGCAGCGGCAAGACCATAGTCGCTGCCATGGCGGCGCTGCAGGCGATTGAGCATGGCTGGCAGGCGGCCATCATGGCGCCGACCGAGATTCTCGCCGAGCAGCATTTCAATAAATTAAGCGGCTGGCTGCAAAACCTTACCGCGGATATGGCCCCCGTGCGCGTGGTCTGGGTGGCGGGCAGCCAAGGGAAAAAAGCCCGCGTCGAAGCGCTGTCGGCGATGGCCAGTGGCGAAGCACAACTGGTGATTGGCACCCATGCCGTATTTCAAGACCAGGTGCAGTTTGCCAAGCTGGGCCTCGTGATTGTGGATGAGCAGCACCGGTTTGGCGTTCAGCAGCGCCTGGCGTTGCGACAGAAGGGCGCGCAACCACATCAGCTGATGATGAGTGCGACGCCCATCCCGCGCACACTATCCATGAGTTATTTTGCCGATCTGGATGTCTCGGTGATTGATGAATTGCCTCCCGGAAGAACTCCGGTGGTCACCAAACTGGTATCGGATGCGCGGCGGGAGGAGGTGTTCGAGCGGGTGCGCGCGGCTTGCCGTCAGGGCAGGCAGGCCTATTGGGTTTGCCCGCTGATCGAGGAAAGCGAAGCCTTGCAACTGCAGACCGCGGTAGATACGCATGTTGCATTGCAGGAGGCCTTTCCCGAACTGCAGGTGGGGCTGGTGCATGGACGCATGAAGCCTGCAGACAAGCAGGCCGTCATGCAGGCGTTTTCCGCCAATGAGATCAATTTGCTGGTAGCCACTACCGTCATTGAAGTTGGCGTTGATGTTCCCAATGCCAGCCTGATGGTGATAGAACATGCAGAACGCATGGGGCTTTCGCAGCTGCATCAGTTGCGTGGCCGGGTAGGGCGAGGGGCGGCAAGCAGCGCCTGTATTCTGCTTTACCAGGCACCACTGTCGGAGACTGCGCGAGCGCGACTCAAAATCATATATGAATCCAGCGATGGGTTTGAAATTGCCCAGGCGGATTTGCATCTGCGCGGCCCGGGCGAATTCATGGGCGTTCGCCAGAGTGGAACGCCCATGTTGAAGATTGCTGATCTGGAGCGGGATGCCGGTTTGCTGGAAGAAGCACAGACGATGGCTGACTGGTTATTGCAAAAACATCCGCAGGCGGCAGAAGCCCATTTGCAGCGCTGGATGCATCAGGCGCAAGAATTGGTCAAAGTGTGACCCAGCCTGCGATAATAACGCCGTGAGAATTGTTCGAGCCTTTCCCCATCATCGTCAGCACTGGTTGCGCCAGCCCATGGGCAGCGGGCGGTATCGACTCTGGCTGGTCGAGACTGCCTCCCTGACGCAGCGCTTGCAATCGCGCTCAACCACATTCGCTGTCAATACGCTCGCGCTGAAGCAGGCATTGCCCGCGCCGGATGTTGCCAGCTTGCTGGGAATATCATCGCGGCATCCTGCGCTGAAGCGGGAGGTGCATTTGCTATGCAATGGGCAGCCCGCGGTCTATGCCTCCAGCGTCCTGCCGCAATCCAGCCTGCGAGGCGCCTGGCGTGGCTTGGGAAGACTGGGGAACCGTTCTCTGGGCTCCATGCTGTTTTCCAATCCGCGCGTAAGTCGCGCTCCACTAAGTTATCGCAAGTTGACGACGCAGCATTCGCTATACAGGCAAGCCGTGGCCCATATTGAAACCAAACCTCGCTTTGTGTGGGCCCGGCGGTCGGTCTTTCATCTCGACTGCGCTGCCATTCTGGTCACGGAAGTTTTTTTACCATCGGTCTTGAGCTTATGAGCTGGCTAGTAAAGAAAAGTAGCGCCTATTGGCGATTGACGCGGATGGACAAGCCTATCGGTATCCTGCTGCTGCTGTGGCCCACGCTGTGGGCGCTGTGGTTCGCCAGTGCAGGCAAACCAGACGTGAAAGTATTGGCAGTGTTTGTGCTCGGCACGGTGCTGATGCGAGCCGCCGGCTGCGTCATGAATGATATGGCGGACCGTAACTTTGATGGCCACGTGGCACGCACACGCCATCGTCCGCTGGCAACAGGGGAAGTCAGCGTCAAAGAAGCATTGTTGCTGGCCATTGCGCTGAGCCTGATCGCGTTTGCCCTGGTCATGCAATTAAACAAGCTTACGGTGTTGCTCTCGTTCCCGGCCTTGTTTCTGGCCGCCAGCTACCCATTGACCAAGCGTTTTATTGCCATCCCGCAAGCCTATCTCGGCGTAGCGTTCGGTTTTGGCATCCCTATGGCATACGCCGCGCAGACCGGCAGTATTCCCGGTATTGCCTGGCTCTTGCTGCTGGGAAATGTGTTCTGGGCCATCGCCTACGATACGGAATATGCCATGGTGGATCGCGCTGACGACCTGAAGATCGGCATCCGTTCTTCCGCCATTTTTTTTGGTTCTAGGGATGTGGCGGCCATTATGCTATCGTACGGAGTCTTGCTGGGAGTGTTGCTGCTGACAGGCCGCCATTATAGTCTGGACTGGCCTTACTATCTCGGTTTGACAATAGCTGCCATGCTTGCAGGCTACCACTACCTGCTCATTCGTGAGCGTCAACCAGCCCGTTGCTTCAAGGCTTTTTTGCATAACAACTGGTTGGGTGCGGTGGTGTTTTTCGGGCTGGTGGCAAGTTATGCTCTTCATTTTTCGTCATAAAACCGCTGGCAAACGCAATATATCGTTTGACAAGCGTTAGTTGCGTGACATAAAATCCGCCTCTTAATTTTTTCAGCGATTAATGGTTGTCCGATGAAGACCTTTTCTGCAAAAGCGCATGAAGTAAAGCGCGACTGGTTCGTGGTAGATGCCACGGATCTGGTGCTGGGCCGACTGGCCAGTGAGATTGCCCACCGCCTGCGTGGCAAGCATAAAACGATTTACACTCCGCACGTGGATACGGGCGATTACATTGTCGTGGTTAACGCCGACAAGATTAAAGTAACCGGCAACAAGGCAGGCGACAAGCTGTACCATCGCCACTCTGGTTACCCAGGCGGTATTTCCACCACGACTTTTGCCAAGATGCAAGACCGCTTTCCTGGTCGCGCGCTGGAAAAGGCTGTCAAGGGCATGCTGCCCAAGGGTCCTCTGGGCTATGCCATGTTCCGCAAGCTGAAGGTATATGCTGGTCCTAAGCATGACCATGCGGCACAACAGCCACAACCTTTGACTATTCAAAGCCAAGCGTAAGGATAAACGATGATTGGTAAATATAACTACGGTACTGGCCGCCGCAAAAGCTCGGTAGCTCGTGTCTTCATTAAGTCCGGCAGCGGCAATATCGTTGTTAACGACAAGCCTGTTGACCAGTATTTCTCCCGCGTAACTTCCCGCATGATCGTGCGTCAGCCGCTGGAATTGACTGACAACGTTGCCAGCTTTGACATCATGGTCAATGTAGATGGCGGTGGTGAGTCCGGCCAAGCTGGTGCAGTTCGTCACGGTATTACCCGTGCTCTGGTAGATTACGATGCAGCGTTGAAGAGCGCCCTGTCCAAGGCAGGTTTCGTAACTCGCGATGCACGTGAAGTTGAGCGTAAGAAAGTCGGCTTCCGTAAAGCACGTCGTCGTAAACAGTTCTCCAAGCGTTAAGCAGGACTGCTTTACATATGCAAAA
>DATMSO010000027.1:0-27948 GCA_035565335.1 Methylovorus sp. | reverse complement strand
GCATAGGCTTAATTAAATGGTCTTGTGATCAAGGATTTTGAGTTACAGCGAAAACGCAGGATAATCAAAAGAAGCTTAATAAAAAGGATAACTTGGAATGGAATTTAGCATAAAAACCGGCAATCCGGAAAAGCAACGTAGCGATTGCATCGTTGTCGGCGTGTTTGAATCGCGCAAACTGAGTGAAGCCGCTGTAGCGCTGGATCGTGCTGCTGAAGGCTATCTGACCACAGTGCTGGCGCGAGGCGATCTCGACGGCAAGCTGGGTTCCAGCCTGATGCTGCACAGCGTACCCGGGATTGCGAGTGATCGCGTATTGCTGGTGGGCCTCGGCAAAGCGACTGAATTCAATGAGCGCGCCTATCGCCAGGCAGTGCGCGCCTCGTTCAAGGCATTGACAGGTAGCATCAAGACCGCCAGCACTTATCTGGCCGATTTGCCGGTCAAGAAACAGGATGCCGCCTGGAAGGCCGCCCAAGTGGCTGAAATTGGCCAGGACGTCGACTATCGTTTTGATGTCATGAAAGGCAAGGCTGCGCAGGAAGAAAAGGCAAAATCGGCCAAACGTGTCTCCAAGCTGGCGGTGTCCTTTATTGAAAAATCCGAAGGCAAGCTTGCGGAAAGCGGTCTGAAACAAGGCCTGGCGCTGGCTGCGGGTGTCAGCCTGACCAAGGATCTGGGCAATTTGCCTCCGAATGTATGTACGCCGACTTACCTGGCCGACCAGGCCAAGGCCATGGGCAAGCAATATGGCTTGCAGGTGGAAGTGCTGGACCGCGACCAGATGGCCAAGCTGGGCATGGGCTCTTTCCTTGGCGTGGCACAGGGCAGTGCGCAGCCACCCAAATTGATTGTGCTGCAGCACAAAAAGGGTAAGAAGAGCCAGAAGCCGGTGGTGCTGGTAGGCAAGGGCATTACCTTTGACACCGGCGGCATCTCGATCAAGCCGGGCGCGGAAATGGATGAAATGAAGTACGACATGTGTGGCGCCGCCAGCGTGCTCGGTACCTTCAAGGCGATTGCGGAAATGGACTTGCCGCTGAATGTCGTGGGCGTGATTCCAACCTGCGAGAACATGCCCGACGGTACCGCCATCAAGCCAGGCGATGTGTTGACCAGCATGTCTGGCCAGACTATCGAAGTATTGAATACCGATGCTGAAGGCCGTCTGATTCTGTGCGATGCCCTGACCTATGCCGAGCGCTTTGAGCCTGCGGCCGTGGTGGATATTGCCACGCTGACCGGTGCTTGCGTGATTGCGCTGGGCCACCATGCCAGCGGTTTGTTCAGTAATAATGACAAACTGGCGCAAGAGCTTTTGGCTGCCGGTGAAACTTCCCACGATCGTGCCTGGCATATGCCGTTGTGGGAAGATTATCAGCCACAGCTGGATAGCAATTTTGCCGATATGGCGAATATCGGCGGACGCGCCGGTGGCAGCATCACCGCCGCCTGCTTCCTGTCGCGCTTTACCAAAAAGTACGAGTGGGCCCATCTGGATATCGCTGGTACCGCATGGAAATCAGGCAAAGACAAAGGCGGCACAGGTCGTCCCGTGCCGCTGCTGACTGAGTTCCTGGTGAAACGAGCCACCAAGTAACCGCATGACGCGCATTGAATTTTTCTTTAATGTCGGTAACAAGCTCGATAAGGTGGCCGAGCTTAGTCAGCGTGCGGTATCCAAAGGCCGTCGCATGATGGTGTTTGGCCCCGATGAGGCGATGCTTTCCGAGCTGGAGCGGGTGTTATGGAGCGGATCGGCACTGAGTTTTGTGCCGCATTGCCGAGCCCAACATCCGCTGGCGCCAGAAACCCCTATCGTGCTGGATTTTAAGGGGGAGCCCCTGATACACGACGATGTGCTGATCAACCTGCAAGAGCAGCATCCGCCGTTTTTCAGCCGCTTTCGCCGGCTGATCGAAATTGTGGGCAAGGATGAAGCGGATAAAGCGCAGGCCCGGGCAAGATATCGCTTTTATCGGGACCGTGGATATGAAATTAGAACCTTTGATGAAAATGGAGCGGCATTGTGATGGAACCGGTTAATCGCCCAGGAGATGATCTGGCAGCCGTGCTTGGTCGCATCAGCCTGTTGACCCAGCAGGCTGCGGTGCCGGCGATGGAAACGGCGGAAGCTGCCGATATTCCGATGCTGACCGATGTTTATGTGGGATCTACTGTACAAATGAAGCCGGAGAGCATGCAGCAGCAAGCCTTGTCCATTCCCGGCGCGACCAGCTCCGCTTCATATGAGACATTACTGGATGAGATGTTGCCGCTCATCCGCTCCACCATCAGCAAAGTGCTGACGGAAAGTCTGGATCAGCTTATCCCGGATCTGCAAAACAAGCTCACCCAGGAGCTGGCGGAGCAGGTGAGGCTGAAGCTGATCAGCCTGGCGATACATAAGCCTGAATAATAACGGCCCCATAGGGGCCGTTTTTCATTTCTTGCCAGAAATCCGGTCTGGGCCTTTTATTCTCCCAGTTGGGCCTGATAACCAGCCGCATCCAGCAACGATTGCAGATCAGCGGCGTCGTTTGCCTTGAACTGAAATATCCAGGCCTCATAAGGCTTGTCGTTAATGAGTTCAGGCGTGCCTTGCAACTCGGTATTGATCGCCACCACCACGCCATTAAGCGGCGCATGCAGATCGGAGCCGGTCTTGACTGACTCTACCAGTCCGCACGCTTCCCCAGCCTTAAGCTCGCTCCCTGGCTGCGGAGCTTCCACATAGACGATGTCTCCTAGCAGATCTTGCGCATAATCCGTGATACCAGCATTGAAAATTCCGGCTTGCTCAGTGGGCGATACCCAGAGATGCTCGGCAGAATAATGCAGATTGTCCTTAATTTTCATGAGATCGGGCCGTAAGATAAGTAATGACTTATTTTCGCACAAGCCGACTAGCTCCGGCAGGTGTGGCTGGCGGATTTTTACATGCCATGAATAACACGCAGGATAGCTAAACCAGCGCGTAAAGAATCTTCGCTATCTTGATGACAAATTGTGATTATTTGGATAATATCCAGCTAATCGTTTTAGAAGGACAGGCCGCAATGTTACGAAATTTTCTTATGATGGTGACAGCGTTCACCCTGTCCATTCCCCCTCTGGCGGTTGAAGCAGCTACGCCACAGAAATCTACCAAGCGTGTTGTCGCCAAAGCCAAGCCAGCTAAAACCAACGTCAGCAGCCGCAAAATCATCCGCACCATCCGTGCCGACCGCAAGTACCAAGTCCAGAAAGCCGCATATCATCCCGGTGTTTTCCAGGATGAGCATCCTTCGAATCTCCAGCTCGCCTCTTCGAAAGCCCTGATTGTTAATCAGGACACGGGCGAAGTGGTCTATGCCAAGAGCGTAGATCAGGCAACGCCCATTGCCTCCGTGACCAAGCTGATGACCGCGATGGTCATGCTGGATGCGCATCTGCCTATGGATGAACTCCTGACCATCAATGAAGGTGATGTGGATACCCTGAAGGGTACCAGTTCACGTTTGCGTTTGGGTACCACCCTGACGCGCGCTGAAATGCTGCATCTTGCCCTGATGTCCTCCGAAAATCGCGCCGCTTCTGCTCTCGGTCGTAACTATCCTGGTGGCTTGACCGCTTTTATTCGCGCCATGAATGCTAAAGCTTCCATGCTGGGCATGGCGCATAGCCAGTTCGTCGATCCTACCGGGCTCAATAGTGCCAATGTTTCGACAGCGGAAGATTTGGTCAAGATGGTGCGTGCAGCTTACCAGTACCCTGAAATCCGCCAGGTCAGCACTTCAGCCTCGCAAGAAGTCCCGGTGCATGGCCTACGCAACCCGATTAATTTTGTGAATACCAATGTGCTGGTGCGCAACAGTGACTGGGTGATAGGCCTGTCCAAAACCGGCTTTATCAATGAAGCAGGCCGCTGCCTGGTCATGCAGGCAGAGATTGCCGGACAGCCCATGATCATCGTGCTGCTGGATTCTTATGGCAAATACTCGCGGATTGGTGATGCGCAACGCATTCGCAAATGGATAGAGAGCAGCAACGTCTCCCGCCACATGAGCTAGTGTGTATATAAGAGCGGCGAAAAGCCGCTGTGTAGTGCCGGCTAACCCCATCGAAAGATGGGGTTTTTTATTGGGCGGAAGTTATCCTCGCCACAACAAATCGGGATTGAACAATGATGGTGTGAGGTAGAGAGATGATCGAGAAAGCCCTGGCTATGTCAGATGGCAGCCACTCTTGTTGGGGAGATGGCTGCCTCTTAAGTTGCCTTAGCTTTCTGTTGCAACGGCTTTCTTGGTTGTTGCTTTTTTGGCAGCCGGTTTCTTGGCAGCGGTGGTTTTCTTGGCAGCCGGCTTCTTGGTCGCCGTGGTTTTTTTCTTGGTCGCCGGTTTTTTTGCAGGCGCTTCCTTGGCAGCTTTGGCAGCCAGCAATACCAGCGCTTCTTCCATGGTCAGCTCTTCTGGTGCGTCGCTGCTCGGTAAGGTGGCGCGTAATTTGCCATGCTGTACATAGGGGCCATAGCGGCCAGCGTAAACCTCGACATTGCCTTCTTCGGTCGGGTGTTTACCCAAGTCCTTAAGCGGCGCTGGACCCGATTTGGCCTGGGCAAGCAGTTCGACCGCACGCGGTAGATCAATATCAAACACGCTATCAGAGCGCGGAATCGACTTGAATTTGCCGTCGTGATTCACGTATGGGCCAAAACGACCGATATTGGCGACAATCTTTTTGCCGGTTTCAGGGTGTTGCCCCAGGTCGCGGGGCAGGGCGATGAGCTTCATGGCGACTTCAAGGTCGACATTTGCCAGCGGAATTTCTTTAGGGATGCTCACGCGCTTGGGTTTCTTCTTGCTGCCTTCTTCTGGCAGTCCCAATTGCAGATAAGGGCCGTAAGGGCCATTTAGCAGCAGGATGTCCTTGTCGCTTGCCGCGTCGTGCCCCATGACCACAGGCTCGCTGCTGACGGCGGCATTGCTGCCTGTGTTGCGGATGTAGTCGCACTCCGGATAGCCGGAGCAGCCAATAAACTTGCCGAATCGCCCCAGACGCGAGTGCAATGGTTTGCCACATTTGGGGCAGGCTTCGCCGATGTCTTCCTGCGTGATTTCAGCGCGGTCGATATTGGCTTTTTCCAGCAACTGCTTGTTGAAGCCTTGCCAGAAATCGTCCAGTACGGGTACCCATTCGCGTTCGCCTTCGGCGATGTCATCAAGCTCGTTTTCAAGGTTGGCAGTAAAGCCATAATCCACATAACGGGTGAAATGCTCGGTCAGGAATTTATTGACCACACGCCCAACATCGGTCGGTGTAAAGCGTTTCTTGTCCAGCAGCACGTACTCTCGGTCCTGCAGGGTGGAAATGATGCTGGCATAGGTGGAAGGGCGGCCAATGCCATATTCTTCCAGCACTTTTACCAGACTGGCTTCAGAGTAGCGTGGTGGTGGCTCGGTGAAATGTTGGTCACCAAAAATCTTGTTCACATCCAGCACTTCGCCGGTTTCCAAATGCGGCAGCTTGGCTTCCGCCTCTTCCTCGGCATCGTCCTGGCCTTCCATGTAGACGGCAATAAAACCGGGGAAAATCATGGTTTGACCGGTGGCGCGGAACAAATTGGCGTCGGAGCCAACGGCTAGATCCACGCTGACCGCATCAAACTTGGCAGGCGCCATCTGACAGGCCAGCGCGCGCTTCCAGATCATTTCATAGAGGCGGAACTGCTCCGGTGTCAGGTAGTTCTTCACGCTTTGCGGCGTGCGGGTGATATCGGTTGGGCGTATCGCTTCGTGCGCTTCCTGAGCGTTCTTGGCTTTGGTTTTGTACATGATGGGCGACTTGGGCAGATAGTCCGCCTCGAAGTTGCGCTTGATGTAATCGCGAATCTGCATCACCGCTTCCGTGGCCATGCTGAAGCTGTCGGTACGCATGTAGGTGATCAGACCGACGGTGCCATTGCCGACATCAATCCCTTCATACAGCTGCTGGGCGATACGCATGGCGCGGCTGGTGGTGAACCCCAACTTGCGGACGGCCTCCTGTTGCAGCGTCGAGGTCGTGAAAGGTGCTGCCGGACTGCGGTTTTTCTGCTTTTTCTCTACGCGGCTGACGGTAGTTTTACCTGCGCTGGCGAGGAGCAGCTTGCCCACAATCTCGGCCTGCTGAGTTTCATTGGTGACGGTAAACTGCTCGACTTTGCTGCCATTCAGCTGCACCAGCCGGGCATCAAACACATGCTGGTGCTTTTTGGATTCCAGATGGATGGTCCAGTATTCCTGGCTCTTGAAGGCCTCGATCTCCAGCTCGCGCTCGACGATCAGGCGCAGGGCCGGGCTCTGCACGCGGCCGGCGGAAAGGCCGCGCCGGATTTTTTTCCAAAGCAGGGGAGACAGGTTGAAACCCACCAGATAATCCAGCGCACGCCTTGCCTGTTGGGCATTCACAAGCGGCATGGAAATATCGCGCGGGCTGGCTATCGCATTCTGTACTGCAGATTTGGTGATTTCATGAAAGACCACGCGCTTGATCAGTTTGTCCTTGATCAGCTTTTTGTCTTTCAGGATTTCGGCAATATGCCAGGAGATGGCTTCACCTTCGCGGTCCGGGTCGGTTGCGAGGTAGATGGCATCAGAAGCCCGCACAGCCTTGGCAATCGCATCGACATGCTTGGAGTTGCGGTCGATGACTTCGTATTTCATGGCGTAGTCATTTTCCGGATCCACGGCGCCATTCTTGGGAATCAGGTCGCGCACGTGCCCATAGGAGGCAAGAACCTCAAAGTCGCCACCCAGATATTTTTTTAGGGTTTTGGCTTTTGATGGTGATTCGACAATCAGCAGTTTGGACATTGACGTGGGCGCAGACGAAGGCAAGAGTGGCAGATAATAAGAGTAAATCCGTGACTAGACAAGGAAAGTTGCGTGGCAACCGCTTGTCCTGCAACTATTTTGCAGCGTTTTTCGCGTTGTCGGCAAGTAGTGAAAATAGCGGGCTTGCTCCAGATTAACTCTCTGTCGCTGTACTCAGTTGACTTTCCGGACGACGAAACTCAATGCGCGTGCCTTCCTGGCTTGCCATGGCAAGGGCGGGCTGCTCTTCCTTGGCAATGTCGCCAAATAGGGGGTCTTCATCCTCCAGCGAGGCGCTGGTCAAGCCTTTGAAGTCATAGAGATCAGTATCGGCCAGATGCGAAGGCTCGACATTGGTAATGGCGCGGAAAATATTGTTAATGCGGCCCGGTTGTTCGCGCTCCCAGGCGTTCAGCATGTCCTTGATCTTTTGCCGTTGCAGATTTTCCTGTGAACCGCAGAGGTCGCAAGGGATGATGGGGAACTCCATGCCTCTGGCGTAGGCGGCAATGTCTTTTTCGGCGCAATATGCCAGCGGGCGGATTACCATGAATTCGCCGCGGTTGGTACTGAGCTTGGGCGGCATGGCTTTCAGCTTGGAGCCAAAGAACATGTTCAGAAACAGGGTTTGCACAATGTCATCGCGATGATGGCCGAGGGCGATCTTGTTGGCGCCCAGCGCTTTGGCTGTGCTGTAGATGATGCCGCGGCGCAGGCGCGAGCAAAGCGAGCAGGTGGTTTTGCCTTCGGGGATTTTTTCCTTGACGATGGAATAGGTGTCCGCTTCGACGATGCGGTATTCCACACCCAGTTTTTCCAGATAGGCCGGCAATATGTCTTCGGGGAAATTGGGCTGCTTCTGGTCCAGGTTCATGGCAATCAGCTTGAAATCGACTGGCGCGCGTTCCTGCAGCGCCAGCAACAGCATCAACATGGCATGTGAATCCTTGCCGCCGCTCATGCAGACCAGCACGGTGTCGCCGTCTTCAATCATGTTGTAATCACCAATGGCTTTGCCAGTGGCGCTAATCAGGCTATTACGCAACTTCAGGAAGTTGGCGGATACGTTGTCGGGGTAATGTTTCATGCCGCTATTATAAAGTATGCGTCCGTATTTGCTGCATCGCTCACAAGTTAAGCGAGCGTCCGCCATCAATCGCCATGACATGGCCGGTGACAAAGGGCGCATCCTGAATCAGAAAGCGAACGGCTTTTGCCACATCATCGCCTTCACCTATGCGCTTCAGTAGCGTCTGCGAGATAACGCGCTGCCGATAGACTTCGTCAAACTGCGGGTTGTCTTCCGGCCAAAGTACCGGCCCGGGAGCAACCGCATTGACGCGAACTTCGGGGCCCAGCTCGTGCGCCAGCGATTTTGTCAGCGTGACCAGACCGGCTTTGGCGACGCTGTAGACGATGTAGCCTTTTTTCGGCCGTTCGACATGCATGTCTGTGATATTGACGATGCAGCCGCCGTTCTTGCGGAGTTCGGGCGCTGCAGCCTGTGACAGGAACAAAGGTGCCTTCAGATTGGAACCGACCAGGTCGGTCCAGGCCTCTTCACTTATCTGGCCGAGTTCGGTTGCGTAATAGCTGGACGCATTGTTGATCAGCACGTCCAGCCGCCCGAACTGCTTGATCGTCTCCTGGATCAGGCTAGGCAGGACGGCGATGTTCAGCAGGTCCGCCTGGATAATCGCTACCGAGTTTGGCCGCTGCAGGTTGAGTTCGGATTGCAGGGCGCGTGCCTCAATGGCCGAGCTGCGGTAATGGATCATCAGGTTTGCGCCGCCCGCATGCAGCAAGCGGCAGATGGAGGCGCCTACCCGCTTTGCTCCCCCGGTAATCAGTACTACTTTGTCATTAAGGTTTGAATTCACGCCAGTTTCCGAAATAGTGCCCAGAGCTGTTTATAATGCCGGGCTATGATGATCAATTCATTACCAACACCAGACGCCGATGCGGTTGCCCACAGCGAGCAACTGAAGCAGCACATCGTTAGGCAGATTGCAGCGGCTGGCGGCTGGCTGGACTTTGCACAATACATGGATACGGCGCTGTACGCACCTGGCCTTGGATATTACAGTGCCGGTGCCAAGAAGTTCGGTCCGGCAGGTGATTTTGTAACAGCTCCCGAACTTTCCCCGCTATTTGCCCGTACGATCGCCCTGCAAGCTGCCGAAGTACTTCATGCAACAGATGGGGATCTGCTTGAGTTGGGCGCCGGCAGTGGCCGTCTGGCAGGCGATTTGCTGATGGAGCTGGATCGCCTGGGGCAGTTGCCATCACAATACCGCATTCTTGAGGTCAGTGCGCATTTGCGGCAAGTGCAGAAGGATTACTTGCAGAAAGTTTTGCCTACGCATTTGATGCAGCGCGTGGGCTGGCTGGAGAGCTTGCCTGCCGAATTTTCAGGGCTGGTCCTAGGCAATGAGGTACTCGATGCCTTGCCCGTGCATGTTGTGCAACAGCAGCAGGGCATGCTGATACAACGCGGTGTTGGCGTGACGCCGGACGGCGAATTGCAATGGATGGATAAGCCGGCCGATGCGGGGATTGAGGCGGCATTCTGCGAAATTGGTTTGCCCGATTCTTACACCACCGAAATCTGCCTGGCGGCCGGGGGGCTGGTTGCCAGCCTAGGCCGCATGCTGCAGCATGGGCTGGTGCTGCTGATTGACTATGGATTCCCGCGGCATGAGTACTACCATCCGCAACGGCAGCAGGGAACCCTGATGTGCCATTATCGCCACCATGCCCATGGCGATCCGTTTTTATATCCCGGCTTGCAGGATATCACCGCACATGTGGACTTTACCCGGGTCGCCGAGGCGGCCATGCAGGAGGGGCTGGACGTCATGGGCTATGCCAACCAGGCGCAATTCCTCATCAACTGCGGCATCACGGAGTGTCTTGCTGCAGTTTCCCCGCATGATCTCGCGGCCTATGCTCCGCTCGCTTCCGCGGCTCAAAAGCTGCTATCCCCGGCCGAAATGGGTGAGTTGTTCAAGGTGATTGCGCTAGGTCGTGGTATGCATGAGCCCTTGCGTGGCTTCAGCCGTGGCGATAAACGCCATACCCTGTAAGCCCGATTTCCCGATCGTCGCATTGCCCCTCCGTTATAATGGCGTTTTATTGTCATTTGCAATGTGAGCGGTATGGAACATAAAGATCATGAGCTGCCAGCACATGAGCAGGAGAACCCCAAGCATCGTCCCATTCGCAGCTTCGTGCTGCGTCAGGGCCGGCTGACGGAAGGGCAGCGCAAGGCGCTGGAGCAGTGGTTGCCTGTTTATGGCGTGGCTTATCAACCGCAACCATTGGTGCTGGAGCAGGTGTTTGGCCGGGCGGATAGCCCCAAGATTCTTGAGATTGGCTTTGGCATGGGCGATAGCACTGCAAAAATCGCCCAGTTGCAGCCCGAGCGTGATTTTCTCGGGGTGGAAGTGCATACCCCAGGTGTGGGTAGCCTGCTCAAGCTGGTGGGTGAAATGCAGCTGCAGAATATTCGCGTGATTCAGCATGATGCTGTGGAAGTGCTGCAGCACATGATTCCAGATGGGAGTCTGGATGGCGTGCATATTTTCTTCCCTGACCCCTGGCATAAAAAACGCCATCACAAGCGTCGCCTGATACAGGCCGCGTTTGTGCAGCTGCTCTGCAGCAAGCTGAAAGCCGGCGGGTATCTGCATGTAGCTACCGATTGGCAGGAATATGCCGAGTGGGTACTGGAAGTGCTGAACGGCGAACCGCAATTGCAGAACACGGCCGACACTTACGCCGAAAAACCCGCCTATCGCCCCCTAACCAAGTTTGAAAATCGGGGTATCAAGCTCGGTCACGGTGTCTGGGATATTATTTTTACCCGCCAGTAAGGTTTATTCGGCAGGCTGCTCGGCGGGGGATTCCGTCGTGTGGTCCTGCGGCGGGAACAGCCACTTGCCGATCACCGCCTCGGCTTCTTCAACCCCTTGTTTCTTGAGGCTGGAAAACAGCTGCACAGTGCACTTTCCCCAGGTGGTGTTCAATTCTTTGCGCACCGCATTCAATGTCAGCATCGCCGCACTTTTCGACAGCTTGTCGGACTTGGTCAGCAACACATGGATGGGTTTGCCGCTGGGGCCAAACCAGTCCAGCATTTGCCGGTCCAGCGGCGTGAGCGGATGACGGCTGTCCATCACCAGTACCAGTCCATATAAAGATGAGCGATGGCTGAGGTAGCTCGAGAGCGTCATCTGCCAGTGTTTGCGCATGCTTTCGGGAACTTTGGCGTAGCCATAGCCGGGCAAATCCACCAGAAAGCGATCTCCGCCCAGGCTGAAGAAGTTGATCAGCTGCGTGCGGCCGGGCTGCTTACTCACAAATGCCAGGCGATTATGATTCGCCATGGTGTTGAGCGCGCTTGACTTTCCCGCGTTGGAGCGTCCGGCAAACGCGACCTCAATACCGAATGGCGGAGGCAAGTCGCTCAGATGATGAGCGGAGATATGAAATGTGGCGTTTTGAAACAATGGCATAGATAGAGGCTTATTCAAGAACAGCAAGGGGCAAAAATGCTACCACGATAACGTAATTTTGGATAAAATGCGTGGCTAATGTTTAACCATATTTAAATCAGTAGTATTGTTTGAGGAGCTGGATATGAATTTCCGTCACATTGCGGTGCTTGCCCTGGGCTCAATGACCGCCATTTCTGCATTTGCCGCAGGCGATGCCAGCAAGGGTGCTGCAACGGCGACCACCGTCTGTGCCGCCTGTCACGGTGCCGATGGCAATAGCATGGTGCCTATGTACCCCAAACTGGCAGGTCAGCATCCGGAATACATTACCAAGCAACTTACCAACTTCAAGGCTGGCGATCGCAAGAACCCGATCATGAGCGGCATGGTGGCCAACCTGACTCCTGAAGACATGAGCAATCTGGGTGCTTACTTCGGTTCCCAGGCTGCTAAACCAGGCACAGCCAAGAGCAATGGCGCTGGTTCTGTCGGTGAAAAAATCTACAAGGGCGGTATTCCTGGCGTAGGCGTTCCTGCCTGTGCTTCCTGCCATGGTCCTGCTGGCGCCGGCATTCCTGTGCAGTTCCCGCGTCTGGCTGGTCAGCATGCTGAATATATCGTTACCCAGCTGAAGGCATTCCGTGCCGGCGAGCGCGCGAACGATGCTGCCAAGATGATGCGCATGGTATCGGCCAAGCTGAGTGACAGCGATATGGCTGCAGTCGCTGACTATATTCAGGGCCTGCACTAAACTGGTCCATTTGGGGCTGGTTATCTAGATGTTGAAAAGTTAAGGGTGGCTTTGTAGCCACCCTTAACTTTTTTCGCAACTCGCGCCAGTCTTGTTTGTCTTAAACGAACTCTTTCAGATTGATTACGCCTTGAAGCCTCAGTCCACCTATTCCCGCCGACTTTATGAGCTTTTGAGTTCCATGCGTTTTGCCGTAAGCCTGCTTACGGTACTGGGCATTGCCTCCATCATCGGTACCGTGCTCAAGCAAAACGAGCCTTATCCCAATTACGTGATCAAGTTTGGCCAGTTCTGGTTTGATCTATTCGAAAAACTGGGCTTGTACGATGTGTACCATAGCGTCTGGTTTCTGGTGATACTGGTGTTTCTGGTGCTCTCCACCAGTCTTTGTATCTACCGCAATAGCCCTTTGATGCTGCGCGAATTACGGGCTTATCGTGAGGGCGCGACTGAAAAATCCCTGCGAGCATTCAGCCATCGGGTATCCTACACGGTGGCGGCCTCTGCCGAGGCGCGTGCCCGCATTGTGCAATTTCTGACGCAGCGTGGTTTTCGGTTTAAAGCGATACAGCAAGCCGATGGGAGTGAACTGATTGCCGCCAAGGCGGGCAGTTACCAACGTCTGGGTTATATCCTCACGCACACGGCGATTGTTGTGATTTGTGTGGGCGGCCTGATTGATGGCAATGTGCCATTCAAGCTGCAAGAGCTGCTCGGCTACAAAAAAGTCGAGACACTGGATATCCCCGAAAATGAAGTCCCGGCGATCAGCCGCCTGTCGGTGCGCAATCTGTCTTTCCGCGCCAACATGACCTTGCCGGAAGGTGCCAGCTCGAATGTGTCCTTCATGCGCATCCGGGATGGCTATCTCGTGCAAGAGCTGCCATTCCGTATTCAGCTGAAGCAGTTCCGCATTGAGCACTATGCCACCGGCCAGCCCAAGTCCTTTGAGAGTGATCTGCTGATTATTGATCCCGATCTCAAGGAGCCATTGGCCCATACCATCAGTGTTAACCATCCGCTGATCTACAAAGGCATTGCCATTTACCAGTCTGATTTTCAGGATGGGGGCACCAAGCTCGACCTCAATGCGTATGGCTTGTTTGGCGCCAAAGACCAGCCTATCAAGGTGCAAAGCAATATCTTCAAGAACGTGACCCTGGGCGAGGGCGAGCAGGCGCTGAAAGTGGAATTCAACGATTTCCGCTTGTTCAATATTCTTAACTTGTCGCCGGATGGCAAAGGCAAGCCGCATAATGTTGGCCCGAATATCACCTACAAAGTGCGCGATACGCAGGGCCAGGCGCGCGAATATGTGAGCTACATGCAGCCTTTGCAGCTGGATGGCCGCCGCTATTTTGTCACCGGCATGCGGGCAACGCCGCAGGATGAGCTGAAATACCTGCGTATTCCGGCAGATGACGATTTCAGTCTGCAGGGTTTCATGCGGCTGCGCGCCACCATGTTTGATCCCGCCTTGCATGAGGAAATTGCGCGCCGCTATACGCAGGATGCGATGGGTGATAAAGCCGATGCCGATATGCGCAACAAATTTCAGGCCAGTGTGGTGCAATTGCTGCAGGGCTTTGATGCAGGCGGCTACACCCGCGTTGCCCGAATGATTGAAGAAGCCGTGCCTGAGCCGCAACGTGAAAAGGCGGCGCAGACCTACCTGAAAATTATCTCCGGTGCGACGCTGGAGGCTTACAAGCTGGGCCGCGAGCGCGCCGGGCTGAAGACGGGGGAGCTGGACACCAATACCCAGATTTTCCTCCAGGACAGTCTGAATGCCATGAGCGATCTCTTCTTTTATGGGGCTCCGTTCTATCTACAACTCGATGAATTCCAGCAGCGCCAGGCCAGTGGTTTGCAACTGACCCGCTCGCCCGGCAAGAATCTGGTGTATGGTGGCTCGGTGTTGTTGGTATTGGGCATTTTTGCCATGATTTATATCAGGGAACGTCGCATCTGGATGTTGATCAAACCCACCAATGAAGTGTTGTTTACCATGTCTGCCAATCGCAAGAATCGCGATCTGGATATGGAGTTCGAGCAATACCGTGAACAATTGCGTCGATTGTTGCAAAGCGAATAGCGCATGCTATCTAGCCAAGGTCAGGAAAAACCATGAATACCATCTTGTTTGAAGATCATCCTCAACCGCTATTAAAGCGTCTGCGTTGGCAGGACTGGCTATATGCCATCCTCCTCTGTGCGGGTGCCCTGTTTGCTTACCAGCAATACGGCGCTTATATGGACGCGTACGAAAAAACCTTTCTGATCGGTGCCGCGTTAGGCTTCAGCTATCTTGGCTGGCAATGGAAACCGATGCGCCTGCTCATCCCCGGCATCGCCATCATCAGCCTGTTTGCCATTCAGCTGTATCAGGCCGATCTGGCACGGGCAGAGCATGCTTTCCTGCTGAAATTCCTGATTTCCAGCCAGTCCGCCATCATGTGGATGAATGTGCTGTTTGTGCTGGCCATGTTGACCTACTGGTTTGCCTTGTTCCGCCGTTCCGAATTCTCTGGCAAGGTGGCGACCAGCCTGACTTGGTCCGCCGTCCTGATGGGCTTTGTGGGCTTGATGGTCCGCTGGTATGAGTCTTACCTGATCGCACCGGATGTCGGGCATATCCCCATCAGCAATCTGTATGAAGTGTTTGTGCTGTTCTGCCTCATCACCGCGCTGTTGTACCTCTACTATGAGCGTCGCTATGAAACCCGCCAGCTGGGTGGATTTGTCTTGCTGGTGATCAACGCTGCGGTGGGCTTTATCCTCTGGTATACCCTGGGTCGACAGGCCAATGCCATTCAGCCGCTGGTGCCGGCCTTGCAATCGTACTGGATGAAAATTCACGTTCCTGCCAACTTTATTGGCTATGGCGCCTTCTCTCTGGCGGCCATGGTGGGTAGCGCTTATCTGCTGGCTGAGCGTGGCATTCTGGCATCGCGCTTGCCCAAGCTTGAAGTGCTGGATGATGTAATGTACAAGGCGATCGCCGTCGGCTTCGCGTTCTTTACCATCGCGACTATTCTTGGCGCCATGTGGGCGGCCGAAGCCTGGGGCGGTTACTGGTCATGGGACCCGAAAGAAACCTGGGCGCTGATTGTCTGGCTGAACTATGCAGCGTGGTTGCACTTGCGTCTGGTTAAAGGCTTGCGCGGCAGCATGCTGGCCTGGTGGGCGCTGGTCGGTTTGCTGGTAACAAGCTTTGCCTTCCTGGGCGTCAATATGTTCCTGTCCGGTTTGCATTCTTACGGCACGCTTTGATAAGCGTGACGCTAATCGCCGGGATGTGGGCTTAGCGTAAACCAGACCGCGCCTTCCCGGTTTTCCCTTAACGCCAGCGCTAATCCGCTGGCGTTTGCCTGTCTGGCAGCTTGATACAAACCTATGCCCAGGCCCTTGCCCGAGCTGACCTGTTTCTTGAACAGGCTCTCGGCAATTGTAGATGGCATCGCGCTGCCGGTGTCTCCCACCGCCACCGTATAGCGGTTTTCCCCATCAAGACGTACATGAATCACCAGCTCCGGCTGGCTGCTGCGTTTGGCCAGCGCGTTCTGGATCAGGTTGTCGGTCACACTATCCAGCACATCCCCATCGACTTCGGGATTATCAGAAATGGTGGCCTGGAACTTGATCCCAAGTTGCGGGTAATGCGCCTGGAAATGTTCCCACCATTGCAAAATGGGAAGCTTGCGCCCTGTTTCGCTGGCGGGGGATTGCAGTTTGGTCAGTGTTCTCCCCATGCGCTCGTTCAGCAAAGGTAATTGCTTGCGTATCAGCACCAGCAGTCGTTCCTGATCGCCGGCTTCTGTGTGCTCTGCCGCGCTGCACAATGCGCCCATGGACTGCAGTAGATTCTTGATGTCATGCGTCAGGCGAGCGCCGGTTTCATAGACCGCCTGCATATAGGCATTCTGCGTCATGGTTTCTTCACGGCGCTTTGCTTCATAAAACTCTGCCACAATGCGGGTCAGCAGTTTGATATGGATTGTCAGGGCCGGCGTCAGCGGCCAGCGGCTATACAGTATCAAGGTCACATCATGAAACTGCAGCTCATGCAGATGCGGGCTGGGTTTTCCTGTCTGTTGTTCGTTTTCTCCCACGCGCCATGTCGCGCCCTCCACCCAGGGGAGCTGGGCAATTTCGGCGATTGCATGGGAGAGAAAGCTGGCCGGTGTGCGTTGCTGCTGGGCCAGTTCAGCGATGCTCTGTATCCATTGCTCAAATGGCAAGCCCACGCTCAGCAGATAACGCGACAGTATCAGGCCTATGCCGGAGAAGCCGGCCCTGGGATTCCAGAACCAGCTCAAGGCCAGCAAGCCTGCCGCCAGGGCAAAAATCATCTTGAGCAAAACTTCGGTGTAACGCGCCTGGGTGGTGGTGGCGATAGCAAAACAGCCGAGCACTAGGGTGATAGTGACCATCAGCAGCATCAGCGTATAAAAAAAGTCCATGGCCAGCGCTTGCTGAGCATCGGATCGCTCGGCTTTGGTCAGCAATACGGCGGCTGGCAGTGCAAGCAAGCCGTGTTCGACCAGAACCATCAGGACATCGGTATCCAGATTTCTCGACAGTAGTCGAGGCACCACATGCAAGGTCAGCATGGCCAGCAAGTATGTGGCGGCCAGCAGAAAGCCGGGGCGGGAGGAGGTTTTTGCCAGCGAAAAAATGCGCCCGCCCAACAGGGCAAACAGCAGGCAAAGCCAGAACGCCATCAACCACCAGCTCATGAACATGGTCATCAGGATGCCGCCAGCGAGTAATATCAGCGCGGTGCGAAAGGTGAGTGGTTCACGGCCATGCAGCAACGGTTGCCAGAGCAGGAAGCAGCCATAATGAAATAATGCCCAGGCCGTTTGCAACTCGCTGCCTATCCCCCACACCAGCAAGCCATGCAAGGAGAACAGCATCAGCGCCAGCTGCCATTGCTGAAGGGAGGCCCTGGCAAATAATGAGCGGTGTATATCAACGGATGTGGGGCTGGAGAGTGTCATTTTTTTGTCAGAAATGATGATATTTTGACGCTGCCAGAATGATTTTAATCATATAACCCCATAATCGTAATCAATTTAATTTCTGAACGATAATTTCGCCTGTGGCACACCAATTGCAATGTAGAATGCAAAAAACCGTTCTACTTGATGCGGCAACTAAAAAAATAACAGGGATCATAAGGATAGTTGAATGAAGAAACAGTCTGGTTTTACCTTGATTGAGCTGGCGATCGTGCTTGTCATCATCGGCCTGCTGCTTGGGGGGGTGCTGAAGGGGCAGGAGCTGATTAACAGCGCCAAGGTAAAGAACATGGCGTCGGATTTCAGGAATATTCAGGTGCAGGTGTATTCCTATCAGGATAAATTCAAGGCGCTGCCAGGCGATGACAAGGCAGCGATTAATCATGTGGGTGCGACCAGCAATGGCGATGGCGATGGCGTGATTGAAGGAGTCTGGAATTCAAGCAGCCAGGGCGATGAAACCTACATCTTCTGGCAACATCTGCGGCTGGCTGGTCTGGCCACGGGTTCCACCACGCTGGGAGATGCTACATACCAGCCTACCAATACTGAGGGCGGGGTAATCGGCGTTCAATCCAACCCCAACAAGACGATTGCCGGATTAAGCGGTTCGTACGCCATCTGTTCGACCGGGATTCTGGGCAAATTCGTAAAACAGCTGGATGCCACCATGGATGATGGTAATACAGCAACCGGGGCCATGATGGCGGCCGAAGCGGTGAATGGGACAACGGCGGCGACGGCTGTGGTGTCAGCAGGCAGCAGTCCCACCATTGTGGATTCGCAGAAGTACGTGGTCTGCATGGCGTTTTAAGCAAGTTAAAATGTTGTAAAAAAGCCCGCTTTGCCGGGCTTTTTTGTTTTTGTATTACGTCCGCAACACGATTTGATTTAAAATGGCAGGATTCTAAATCCCAAGACCGCTATGGCCGACAACATCGTCGAAATCGACAATCTATCCTTTGGTTACAAAGGGCGACTGCTGCACAAGGGCATCAATATGTCCTTTCCGCGTGGCAAGGTAATCGCCATCATGGGTGGTAGTGGCAGTGGCAAGACGACACTGTTGCGCCTGATTGGCGGCCAGCTGGTGCCTACGCAAGGCGAGGTTCGCGTTGAAGGGCAAGTGGTGCACAAGCAGGACCGTCATGGCCTGTTTCAACTCAGACGCAAGATGGGCATGCTGTTTCAGTTCGGCGCGCTCTTTACCGATTTATCCGTATACGAAAATGTCGCGTTTCCGATTCGCGAACATGCAGAGCTGCCCGAGTCCATCGTCCGTGACCTGGTGATGATGAAGCTTAATGCAGTGGGCTTACGCGGTGCGCGTAACCTGATGCCTACTGAGCTCTCCGGTGGCATGGCGCGCCGGGTGGCATTGGCACGCGCGATTGCGCTTGATCCATCGATCATCATGTACGACGAGCCTTTCACCGGTCTTGACCCGATTTCCATGAGCGTGACCTGTAATCTCATACGCAGTCTGAATGACGCTCTGGGTGCAACCTCCATCCTGGTGACGCACGATGTGAAAGAGGCGTTTTCCATTGCGGATTATGTCTACATCGTCGCCAATGGCGTGGTGGAGGCGGAAGGCGCTCCTGATGAGTTGCGGCAGTCGACTCTGCCGTTTGTACACCAATTTGTGCATGGTGAAGTTGATGGGCCGGTGCCCTTCCACTATTCCGCGCCTGATTACCGGCGCGATATGCTGAGAGGGCAGGATGCTTAAACGTTTGGCTGAAATGTTGCGTGGCATGGGCCATCGCATTATTGATCGTGTGTGGCGTCTGGGTTCGGGTGCGCGGTTCTTCCTGTACACCCTGATTTATTCTGGCGAAAGTTTCCGCCGGATACACCTGACTATCCGCGAGATTTACTTTACCGGTGTCATGTCCTTGCTGATTATTCTCGTGTCGGCGTTCTTCGTAGGCATGGTGCTGGCCTTGCAGGGCTATAACACCCTGCAGAAATACGGCTCTTCAGAGGCGATTGGTGTGCTGGTTGCGCTCTCGCTGGTGCGTGAGCTGGGGCCTGTGGTGACAGCGTTGCTGTTTGCCGGTCGTGCAGGCACGGCCATTACCGCGGAAATCGGCCTGATGAAAACGACCGAGCAGTTATCCGCAATGGAAATGATGGCAGTGAGCCCGATCGCGCGCGTGGTGGCACCACGTTTCTGGGCAGGCGTGGTTTCCATGCCATTGCTGGCAGCCTTGTTTTCCATGGTGGGCGTATTGGGTGGCTATCTGGTGGCAGTGCCTGTCATTGGGGTCGATAACGGTGCCTTCTGGTCGCAGATGCAGGCCAGTGTGGATTTTCAGGCCGATGTGGTGAATGGTGTCATCAAGAGCATCGTGTTTGGCGTTGCTTGCACCATGATTGCTTTGTTTGAAGGGTTCGATGCGCCACCGACTGCCGAAGGTGTGAGCCGCGCGACGACACGGACCGTGGTGAACTCGTCTCTGGCCGTGCTCGGTCTGGACTTCATCCTGACTTCTTTCATGATTGTGACTTGATTCGCGGATTGCGGTTGAGTAAGCCCTGTTGCGGGGCGCGAAATAAAATGCGTAATAACGCAAAGACTGGAGATTGAATGGAACGCACAACAATGGATTTATGGGTCGGCATTTTTGCCGTCGCTGGCGCTGCTGCCTTGTTCGGGCTGGCGCTTAAAGTGGGTAATCTCACGTCCAGTAGCGTAGGTGAGACCTATACCGTGACCGCCGCCTTTGAAAATATTGGTGGTTTGAAACCGCGTGCTCCGGTTAAAAGTGCTGGTGTGGTTGTTGGCCGTGTCGACAATATTCAGTTCGACAGTAAAACCTTTGAAGCAAATGTGACTCTCAAAGTGGATAAGCGTTATCCCTTCCCTAAAGATACCTTTGCCAATATTTATACGGCCGGTCTGTTGGGTGAGCAATACGTGGGTCTTGAAGCCGGTGGCGATGAGCAGTCATTGAAAGATGGCGACAAGATTTCCCATACCCAGGATGCGGTGGTTCTGGAAAAAATGATCAGTCAGTTCTTATATAACAAAGCCTCCGAAGGCGACGACAGTAAAAAGGCGGAATAAACATGAAGTCTGTAATCAAATTGGTAGCAAGTGTGGCCCTGATGGGCGTCATGCAATTGGCACAGGCCGATGTAGCACCTGATGTTCTGGTCAAGTCGACGGCAGATGAAGTGCTGGCCATCGTCAAGAAAGACAAAGATATTCAGGCCGGCGATCAAAAGAAGATTTTTGCCCTGGCAGAAGAAAAAATTCTGCCAAACTTTGACTTTGACCGCGTATCGCGCATGGTGCTGGGTAAAAACTGGAGCCGCGCCAGCAAAGAGCAACAGGATGCTTTCCAGAAGGAATTCCGCAGCCTGATGCTGCGTACCTATGCTACGGCGCTGGGCAAGTACCGTAACCAGACTATCAACTATAAGCCTCTGCGTTCTGAGCCTTCGGACAAGGAAGTGACTGTAAAGACCGAAATCGTGCAGCCAGGTGGCCAGCCGATTGCTGTGGATTACAGCCTGGAAAAAACCGGTGAAGCCTGGAAGGTCTACGATATCGTAATTGAAGGCGTGAGCCTGGTGACCAACTATCGTGGTCAGTTCAGCAATGAAATCCGCCAATCCGGCATGGATGGCCTGATCCAGAAGCTGGCTGACAAGAACGCGGGTTCCGCCAAATAACGGCAAGCAGAATGACGCAAATTATTTCTGAAGGCCAACGCTGGCAGGTGCAGGGCGATATGACGATGCCGCAGGTGAACAATCTGCTGGCACAAAGTCAGGCCTTGCCCATGCCGGAGCGTCTTGAAGTTGATCTTTCCGCGGTATCCGATGTGGATACTGCGACCATCAGCGTGCTGTTTGAGTGGCTGCGCCGTGCGCAAGAGCACAAGTGTGAATTGAAGTTCATCCATTTCCCCAAGAACCTGACCAGTCTGGCGACGCTGTATGGCGTGCTGGATCTGATCCCTCACGCCGCAGCTTAGGCATTCGGGCCTTGCCCGTTTCATGACCATGACCCCCGCAATCAAGATTGAGCAGGTAACCAAAGATTTCGGTGCTTTAAAAGCACTGAAAGGCATAGACCTGTCGATTGAACAGGGGGAGTTCTTCGCCCTGCTGGGCCCGAACGGGGCTGGCAAATCCACCCTGATCAATTTGCTGGCTGGGTTACTGCGCCCAAGCAGCGGAAAATTGTCCGTGATGGGACATGACGTGGTATCGCAATATGCGCAGGCTCGGCAGTTGCTGGGCGTCGTGCCGCAAGAACTGGTGTTTGATCCGTTTTTCAATGTGCGTGAAATGCTGCGTTTTCAGGCGGGCTATTTTGGCCGCGGACCTGAAAACGACGCCTGGGTGGATGAGGTGATTGAATCCCTGGGGCTGACCGACAAGGCGCATGTCAATATGCGTCGGCTTTCAGGTGGTATGAAGCGTCGTGCGCTGATTGCGCAAGCGCTCGCTCACAAGCCGCCAGTGATCGTGCTGGATGAGCCAACCGCGGGCGTGGATGTAGAATTGCGCCAGACCATGTGGGCCTTCATTCAGCGGCTTAACCGCGAAGGCCATACGATCATCCTCACCACCCACTATCTCGAAGAAGCAGAAGTGCTGTGCTCACGGGTGGCGATGATGAAGTCGGGCCAGATTGTGGCGCTGGATACCACAGCCAATCTGCTCAAGCATATCCCCGGCAAGCAATTGCGCGTGACCATGGCGCCAGGCAGTGCCTTGCCCGCTGGAATCGCTGCGCTGGTGCGCCACCGCGATGGCGATGTGTATACCTTTGCCTTGAATGATGTCGCCCAGGTGGCCGATGTCATGGCTGAGCTTCGCCAGGCACAGCTGACATTTACAGATATGCAATTATTAGAAGCCGATCTTGAGGATGTGTTTGTCGATATGGTGGGCCGCGCATGAGCACGCTTATTTCGGCACGCATGCGTGGTCCGTGGACGCTCTTCAAGAAAGAGCTGTTGCGGTTCTGGCGCGTCAGTTTTCAGACGGTCGCCGCGCCAGTGATGACGGCGCTCTTGTACCTGCTGATTTTTTCGCATGTGCTCGACAAGCACGTGCAGGTTTACGATGGCGTAGGCTATACCGCTTTTCTGATCCCCGGTCTGATCATGATGTCGGTATTGCAAAATGCCTTTGCCAACAGTTCTTCCAGCCTGATTCAGTCCAAGGTGATGGGCAGCATTATTTTTGTCATGCTGACGCCATTGTCGTACCTGGAATTTTTTCTGGCCTTCCTGGCGGCATCGATTATCCGCGGCCTGGTGGTCGGGCTGTGTATTTATCTGGTGGCGATCATCTTTATTGATCTTCCCATCGCGCATCACGGCTATATCCTGGCGTTTGCCTTTCTTGGCAGTGCATTGCTGGGTGCGTTTGGCATTATTGCCGGCATCTGGGCGGACAAATTCGATCAAATGGCCGCCTTCCAGAATTTTATTATCATGCCCCTGTCATTTCTGTCGGGGGTGTTTTACTCGATTCATTCTTTGCCGCCCGTCTGGCAAACCGTTTCGCATTTCAACCCATTCTTCTACATGATCGATGGCTTTCGGTACGGCTTTTTCGGGCAAGGCGACATCTCTCCTGCCGTCAGTTTGATGGTGGTCGGGGTGAGTTTCTTGCTGCTGTCATGGCTCGCGCTCAGAATGTTGAAATCCGGATATAAGCTCAGGGGCTAACATGTTAAGCGCAGATGATGTAAAAACCTATATAACGCAAGGCTTGCCATGTGATTACGTGCAGGTGCTGGGGAATGATGGCCAGCATTTTGAGGCAGTGATCGTCAGTGCGGCCTTCACCGGTAAAAACATGGTGCAGCAGCACCAGCTGGTTTATCAGGCATTGGGCGATCGCATGCGCCAGGAAATTCATGCCTTATCGATGCGCACCTTTACGCCCGAAACCTGGGCGCAACGGGCGTCGACTTAAAGCTTCAAGGAGATTGAAAATGGATACTACCCAGGAATTAATCAAGAATCAGGTAAGTGCTAACCCGGTTGTCCTTTACATGAAGGGCACGCCCAAGTTTCCGCAATGCGGTTTCTCCGGTCTTGCCGTACAAATTCTGCAGGCAAGTGGTGTAAAGGATTTCGTTGCTGTGGATGTGTTGGCGGACCCCGCCATACGCGATGGCATCAAGGTCTATGCTAACTGGCCGACCATTCCGCAGCTCTATATCAAGGGTGAGTTCGTTGGTGGAGCCGATATCATGCGCGATCTGTTTCAACAGGGCGAGCTGCAAAAAATGCTGGAATCCGCCACCGCCTGAGGGGCGAAAGCAAACGCTTCACTATAACAATTAGGGATGGATTTTGGACAAGCTGGTTATTGAAGGCGGGATTCCGCTACAAGGGGAAATTACCATTTCCGGAGCCAAGAACGCGGCGCTGCCGATTCTGTGTGCTTCCCTGTTGGCCGAGACGCCTCTTAAGCTCAGCGCCGTGGCCAAACTCAAGGATGTGGGGACCACCATCACCTTGCTGGAACACATGGGTGTTCAGGCCAGCCGGTCCGAAGATCGCGTTGTCCTTGATGCTTCGCATATCCATACGCAGGAAGCGCCTTATGAAATGGTCAAAACCATGCGGGCTTCCATTCTGGTGCTGGGGCCATTGCTGGCACGCTTCGGCCATGCCCGAGTTTCCCTGCCGGGCGGCTGTGCCATAGGTTCGCGTCCTGTGGACTTGCATATCAAGGGATTGCAAGCCATGGGAGCCGATATTCATATCGAACATGGCTACATTGAAGCGCGGGCGAGCAAGCTCAAGGGCGCGCGCTATTTCATGGATATGGTCACCGTCACCGGGACTGAAAACCTCATGATGGCCGCTTGCCTGGCAGAAGGTACCACCGTGCTGGAAAATGCAGCCAAAGAGCCGGAAGTGGTGGATCTGGCGGATTGCCTGATCAAGATGGGTGCTCGCATCGAAGGCGCTGGCACCGACATCATTACCATTCATGGCATAGAGCGCTTGCATGGTTGCGAGCACCAGGTGGTGTGCGATCGTATTGAGGCTGGCACTTACATGGTGGCAGCCGCCATGACGGGTGGCTGCGTCAAGTTGAACAATGCCCGTGCCGATTTGTTGGATGCGGTGATTGAAAAGCTGCGCGACGCGGGTGTAACAGTAGAAAGTGATGCAACTAGCATCACCGTGAAAAGTAACGGAAAATTGAAGGCGGTGAATATTCGTACGGCGCCGCATCCGGCTTTCCCTACCGATATGCAGGCGCAAATGATGGCGCTCAACACCATTGCCGACGGTGTGGCAAAAGTGACTGAAACTATCTTCGAAAATCGTTTCATGCATGTGCAGGAAATGCAGCGTCTTGGCGCCCAGATTGAAGTGGAAGGCAATACCGCGATCGTGCGCGGCGTGCCCAAGCTGGAAGGCGCCACCGTCATGGCAACCGACTTGCGTGCCTCTGCCAGCTTGGTGCTGGCGGCGCTGGTTGCCAGCGGCGAGACCACTATCGAGCGTATTTATCACCTTGATCGTGGCTATGAAAATCTGGAAGAAAAGCTCACGGCACTGGGTGCCCGAGTCAGACGCACTGCTTGAGGCCTTTTGCCGTTGAATGACCGTATAACAGAGAATTGAATTCATGATCACCATTGCCCTGTCCAAAGGCCGCATTTTTGAAGAGACCACCCCTCTGCTGGCGGCTGCGGGCATTCATGCCCTGGAAGCGCCGGAAGCTTCGCGCAAGCTGATTCTGCCGACCAACCGCCCTGATGTGCGTCTGCTGATTGTGCGGGCGACCGATGTGCCTACGTATGTGCAATATGGTGCCGCCGACCTTGGTATCGCTGGTAAGGATGTGCTGACCGAACATGGCGGCGAAGGCTTGTATCAGCCGCTGGATCTGCAGATTGCCCGCTGCAAGATGATGGTTGCCGTGCGTGAGGATTTTGATTATTTCGGCTCCATTCGTCGCGGCGCCCGGCTAAAAGTGGTTACCAAATATGTAAAGACGGCGCGTGAGCATTTTGCCAACAAGGGTATGCATGTCGATCTGATCAAGCTGTACGGTTCCATGGAGCTTGGCCCTCTGGTGGGCCTGGCCGATGCCATCGTTGATCTGGTCAGCACCGGCGGCACCTTGCGCGCAAACCAGCTCAAGGCGGTAGAAGAAATCGCAGACATCAGCTCGCGCCTGGTAGTGAACCAGGCCTCGCTCAAGCTGAAGCGTGGGGAGCTGCAACCAATCATGGATTCGTTTGCCCAAGCAGTGGCAGAAAATGGAAAGAAATAAGGCTACAAGATGAATATTCGACGCTTTTCTACTCGCGATGCGACCTTCGATGCTGATCTGAAAGCATTGCTGGCGTTCGAGACCGCACAGGATGACCAGATCGACCAGGTGGTTGCTGATATCTTGCGTAATGTAAAACAGCGCGGCGACGCTGCGGTGCTGGAATATACCAAGCGTTTTGATCATCTGGATGTGACGGGGCTGGCATCGCTGGAAATTTCAAAAGTGGAGCTGCACGCGGCACTTGAGGCATTACCTGCCGCGCAACGCGAGGCTTTGCAGCAGGCCGCAGAACGTGTTCGCCTCTACCATGAGAAGCAGTTGATGTCGTCCTGGAGCTATACCGAAGAGGATGGCACCTTGCTGGGGCAGCAAGTGACTCCGCTGGATCGCGTCGGGCTTTATGTGCCGGGTGGCAAGGCGGCTTACCCATCCTCCGTGCTGATGAATGCCATCCCCGCCAAAGTGGCTGGCGTGGAAGAGCTGATCATGGTGGTGCCAACGCCGCACGGTGAGCGTAACCAGCTGGTGCTGGCCGCAGCAGCGGTATGCGGCGTGGATCGCGTATTTTGCATCGGCGGTGCGCAGGCGGTTGGTGCATTGGCTTACGGAACTGAAACTGTTCCCCAGGTCGACAAGATTGTCGGCCCCGGCAACGCTTATGTGGCGGCTGCCAAGCGTCGCGTATTTGGCGTGGTCGGGATTGATATGGTGGCCGGCCCCTCTGAGATTCTGGTGATTTGCGATGGCAAGACTAATCCGGACTGGGTGGCGATGGATCTGTTTTCCCAGGCCGAGCACGATGAACTGGCACAGGCCATATTGCTATCTCCCGATGCCGAGTTTCTCGACAAGGTGGCTGCGAGTGCAGCACGGCTGGTCGAAGAAATGCCGCGCAAGGATATTATCAAGACTTCTCTGGAAGGCCGCGGAGCACTGATTCAGGTACGCGATCTGGAAGAGGCTGCCCGCATCAGCAATTACATTGCGCCTGAGCACCTGGAACTTTCCCTTGATGATCCGCTGGCCTTCAGCAAGAAAATCAAGCATGCCGGCGCCATTTTCATGGGGCGCGATACCTGTGAGGCGCTGGGAGATTACTGTGCCGGACCCAACCACGTGTTGCCGACCTCGCGCACCGCCCGATTCTCTTCGCCGCTGGGCGTATATGATTTCCAGAAGCGCTCCAGCCTGATTATGGTCTCGGCAGAAGGTGCGCAAAAACTGGGCAAGGTCGCCGCTACCCTGGCTTATGGCGAAGGCCTGCAAGCCCACGCCCGTTCTGCGGAGTACCGGCTTAAAAAATGAGTAAATACTGGAGCCAGGTAGTACATGGCCTCACCCCGTATACACCGGGTGAGCAGCCTAAAATTGCCAACCTCATCAAGCTGAATACCAATGAAAATCCGTATGGGCCCAGCCCCAAGGTGCTGGACGCCTTGCGCGCAGAAGCTTCGGATAGTCTGCGCCTCTATCCGGATCCCAATTCAGACCGCTTGAAGCAGGCGATCGCCGAGTTTCATGGCTTAACGCCGGCGCATGTGTTCGTTGGCAATGGTTCCGATGAAGTCCTCGCGCATGTGTTCCTCGCTTTGCTCAAGCATGAGGCGCCTTTGCTGTTTCCGGATATCACCTACAGCTTTTATCCGGTGTATTGCGGGCTTTACGATATTGATTATCAGACAGTGCCGCTGACGCAGACATTTGAAATTAAAGTCGATGACTATCTGATTGCCAATGGCGGGATCATTTTCCCCAATCCTAATGCACCTACCGGGCGTGTGCTGGCATTGAGCGAGATACGTCGACTGCTCGATGCCAATACCGAGTCGGTTGTGGTCATTGATGAAGCGTATATTGATTTTGGTGGCGAATCCGCCGTGACGCTCGTGAGTCAGTATCCTCAGCTGCTGGTAACGCACACGTTGTCAAAGTCACGTTCTCTTGCGGGATTGCGGGTAGGGTACGCCGTCGGGCATCCTGACCTCATCGATGCCTTGCATCGCGTGAAAGACAGCTTCAATTCTTATCCCATCGATCGCTTTGCCAGTGCCGGTGCCGTGGCTGCCATGGAGGATGTTGCGTATTTTGAAGCAACGCGCCAGCGCGTCATGCAGAGCCGGAAGCGGCTTGTCACTGAAATGCACGCGCTGGGTTTTGAAGTATTGCCATCTGGCGCCAATTTCATTTTTGCTCGTCATCCCGAAAAAGACGCGCTAGCGCTGACAACAGCATTGCGTGAACACAGCATCATCGTGCGTCACTTCAAAAAGCCGGCCCGTATTGACCAGTTCATGCGGATTACGGTGGGTACGGATGAAGAATGCGAAGCGCTGATCGTTGCCTTGAAAGATATTCTCTCCGCCACCTGAACTTAAAAGCGATTATGATGCTGAACTTATGATGCATTTAAAGTGCATCAGGGCAAAATATTGCTAAAATTCAACCGATTTACCCTATTCACAAGAAAAAATGTATCATTACGGAGTGAGTAAATCATAACCCTGTAACTTAAGCGGAGGAAGTATCGTGGCACAACCATCAGTACAAATGGCATTGGATTC
>DATMSO010000026.1:0-46714 GCA_035565335.1 Methylovorus sp. | reverse complement strand
GAGCGCACTGCCCACCTCCCCCATGCGGCTACGCACGATGAGTTCGTAGTCAAACAGCTGCTGCATGGCCTCCCGGCCTTGCAAGCGCAGTGGTTCCAGGCCTTGGGGAAACTGCGCTTCCAGCGCAGGGCAATGCAGGGTGAGCAAGCGACGATGGGCTAGCAATGAGGGCAGCATGGGGGCAGGTCCGTGGGATTGGGCGGAACTGATGATGCACAGGATTGCGAAATCGGGAAATTGCCCCAAGGGGCGAACGTCGGGTCCGGGCTTTCGCGTTATGGCATCCCCCCGCATAATAACGGGTGTTGTCAGTCACTATCGGCCCAGCCACGCTACTGTCATCAACGGCTGGCTAGCCCGCCCTCCCCGGCAAAAATCCGCATTCCCTACCCCAGAAAAAGGTTATCGCGTTTGGAAATCGTGTATATATTCGGCAGGCTGGTGTTTTCCATCCTCGCCAATGTTTATCAGAAAAAGTTATCGCAGCATGCAGTGCATCCCTTCTTCATGGTGGCAACCAGTTATGTGGTGCTGGCTGCGCTGGCATTGCCGTTTGTGCCGGTGGTGCATGCTGCCAGCCTGCCGCAGACTTTCTGGGTGAATGTCTTGCTGGCGGCTTTGCTGGATGTGGGCGGCTGGATGTTCATGGTGGTGTCGCTCGCCAAGACGGACCTTTCGGTGTTTGGGCCATTGAATGCTTATAAAGTGGTGATTTCCATGCTGCTGGCCATTGTGTTTCTGGGCGAGGTGCCGACATGGCAGGGGTTTGGCGGCGTGGCCATCATCGTGGCGGGCAGTTTTTTCCTGATGCCGCCCAGTGGGCGCCGCGAGACGAATCGCATGTGGATGCTGCTGAGGGAGCGTGGCGTGCAGGCGCGCTTTTTGTCGATTGTGCTGTTTTCGATAGGAACGCTTTTTCTGAAAAACGCGGTGACGGCGGGCGGCCCGTTGGCGACCTTGGTGTTCTGGTCGTTGCTGGGCTTGCCTTTGGTGATGCTAGCGAATCTGCTGTTTATTCCGGCGGATGTTAAAGAAAGCACCAAAACTTCGCTGTCGCATTTGCCTACCATCGTCAGCATAGGGGCGATGATTTTCATCATGCAATATTGCACGCTGGTGCTGCTCTCGCACATGCTGGTGGCTTATACGCTGGCGCTGTTTCAGATGAGCATGGTGCTGCAGGTGCTGGTGGGTTATCGGGTATTCAAGGAGCAGGACATTCTGCGCAAGCTGATCGCGGCCATCGTCATGCTGCTGGGCAGCCTGCTGGTGATTACCGCCTGAAATGAAAATGCCAGCGGCCCGCGTATTGCATGCGTACGCGGGCCGCTGGCAAGTTTAAAAACTACTTCACACGATAAATCAGGCCGCCTGGTGATTCAGCTTCTCGTGCCGGAGTTTGCGCGCGGCAGACACCATGTGTTGCAACGCGGCGATGGTCTCCGGCCAGCCGCGGGTTTTCAGGCCGCAGTCCGGATTCACCCACAGGCGCTCGACCGGGATCACCTCTATCGCCCGCTGCAGCAAGGCGGTCATGGCTTCCACGCTCGGTACGCGCGGCGAGTGGATGTCGTACACGCCGGGGCCGATGTCGTTGGGGTAATCAAACGCGCCAAAGCCATCCAGCAGTTCCATCGCCGAGCGCGAGGTTTCGATGGTGATGACATCGGCATCCATGGCGGCGATTGAAGGCAGGATGTCGTTAAACTCCGAATAGCACATGTGGGTGTGTATCTGCGTGCTGTCATCCGCCACGCTGGCCGAGAGTTTGAATGCGCGCACCGCCCACGCCAGATAGTGCGCCCACCTGGCTTGCTGCAAGGGCAAGCCTTCGCGGAAAGCGGGCTCATCAATCTGGATGATGGCGATGCCCGCTGCTTGCAGGTCTGCCACTTCATCGCGTATCGCCAGCGCCAGTTGCAGCGCCGTCTGCTCACGCGGCTGATCATCCCGCACGAAGGACCATTGCAGCATGGTGACCGGGCCAGTGAGCATGCCCTTGACCGGTTTGCTGGTCAGCGACTGCGCGTAGCGCGCCTCGTTGACGGTCATCGCCTGTGGCCGGTGCACATCGCCATAAATAATGGGCGGCTTGACGCAGCGCGAACCATAGCTCTGCACCCAGCCATACTGGCTGAACACATAACCCGCCAGCTGCTCGCCAAAATACTCCACCATGTCGTTGCGCTCGGCTTCACCGTGCACCAGCACATCCAGATCCAGCGCCAGCTGTTGCTCAATGGCGTGGCGTATATTCTGCTGCATGGCCTGGGTGTAGGCCTCGGCGCTCAGTTCGCCCCGGCGAAAGGCGGCGCGGCTCGCGCGAATATCCGCTGTCTGTGGGAAAGAACCAATAGTCGTCGTCGGCAGCAAAGGCAGGCGCAGGCGCTTCTGCTGCGCCAGGCGACGGGTGGCAAACGGATGGTGGCGTTCTTCGTTAATACCGGATAGCGCGGCAAGCCGTTGCTGCACCGCTGCATGGTGCACGCGGGTGGAAGCCCGGCGCGAAGCCAGCGCCGCACGTGCTGCGGCAAACGCTTCCGCCACGCCTTCCACGCCATGATTAAGCGCATGCTGCAGCACGTGTAGCTCCTGCAGTTTTTCATCAGCAAACGCCAGCCACGTGCGTATCTCGGGGTCCATCGCGGTTTCCTGCGCCAGCGATACCGGCACATGCAATAGCGAGCACGATGGCGCAATCCACAGGCGCTCGCCCAGGGTTTGCGCTACTGGTTGCAGCAGGGCCAGGGTCTGGTCAAGATCATTGCGCCAGACATTGCGACCATCGATCACCCCGGCGGAAAGCACCCAGTGGCTGGGCAAGGCGGCCAGCCACACAGCCAGCTGCTCCGGCGCGCGCACCAGGTCGATATGCAGACCATCCACCGGCAAGGCGGTCACCGCGCCCACATAGCGTGCCACGCTCTCAAAATATGTCGTCAGCAACAACTTGGGCCGGTGGTCACGGATGCGGGCATAGGCATCGGCAAAGGCGGCCAGCCAGGCAGCATCGAGGTCCAGCGCCAGCACTGGCTCGTCGATCTGCACCCAGGCAATACCGCGCAGCTTGAGCTCGCGCAGAAGCGCGGCATATTCGGCGCACAGCGCTGGCAGCAATTGCAGGCGGTCAAACCCGGCTTCGCGACTTTTGGCGAGATACAGCCACGACACCGGCCCCAGCAATACCGGCTTTACCTCGGCTCCGGTGGTCAGCGCCTGGTCGATCTGTAGCAGCAGCTCGTGGGCATTGATGGAAAACGCCGTGCTGGCGCCTACCTCAGGCACCAGGTAGTGGTAGTTGGTATCAAACCATTTGGTCATTTCCATGGCGGGTTGCGCCTCGTTGCCGCGGGCCAGAGCGAAATAATCACGCGGCTCCAGCGCGCGCCCGGCAAAACCGAAGCGCGCCGGCGTGGCGCCAAACAGCACGGTATGGTCCAGCACATGGTCGTAGTTGGAAAAATCATTGACGGTAATAAAGGCCAGACTGGCGTTTATCTGCTTTTGCCAATGCGTTTCGCGCAATTGGCGGGCAGTATCTGCCAGCGCGGCTTCATGGCGGGCTTCTTCGCCAGGCGCACTTTTCCAGAAAGTCTCTAGCGCGGCTTTCAATTCACGCTTGGCGCCTATGCGCGGGTACCCCAGGATATGGGCTTTGATCATGACAACTCACCTCTGAATAACGAAGGCCGCAGTTTGCGTGCTATCATCGAATTAATAAAGCGAGTTTTTTTACCATTAATTTGAATTAAATTCATATCATGATCGAAATCCGGCATCTCAAATCCTTCAAAGCCATCGCCGAAAGCGGCAAACTGGCGCTGGCCGCCGAGCGCGTGTTTCTCACGCAGTCGGCCCTTTCGCACCAGATACGCGCGGTGGAGCAGCATTACCAGATCACCCTGTTCCAGCGCACGGCGCATGGGCTGCGCTTTACTCCAGCGGGCGAGCGCCTGCTCAAGCTGGCGGATATCGTGCTGGAAGCCACCGCCCAGGCTGAACGTGATCTGGAACGCCTGAAGTCCGACCAGTCCGGGGAACTGCGGATTGTGCTGGAATGCCACACCTGTTTTGACTGGCTGACGCCGGTGATGGACGCCTTCCGCCGCGCCTGGCCCGAGGTGGAGCTGGACCTGGTGGCGGGGTTTCATAGCGATCCATGGAGCCTGATTAAAGAAGGCAAAGCGGATTTTGTGATTGGCGGCCTGCCGGGCAAGATGAAAATGCTGCAGCATGTGCCGCTGTTTACCTTTGAAATCATGGCAGTATTGCCCACCGACCACCCCTTGCATGCGCGGCCGTTTTTGCAGGCGGAGGATTTCAGTGGCAGCACGCTGATCACCTATCCGGTGCCGGAAGAGCGCATCGACCTCATTCGCGAAGTGTTGCAACCGGCCAATATTGCCTTTGACCGTCGCACGGCGGAGCTCACCGTCGCCATCATGCAACTGGTGGCGAGCCGGCGCGGCCTGGCCGCCCTGCCAAGCTGGGGTATACAGAGCTATCTGGAACATGAATACGTGATCGCTAAACCCATCACGCGCAAGGGGTTGTGGTCGGAACTCTACGCAACCGGCAACACCGAAATCATGGCCCGGCCTTACGCAGTGGACCTGGTGCGCATCATCCGCGAAACCTGCCTGGACACGCTGGCTGGCATACGGCTTTTATAAGCAAATATCTGATTTTGAATGGATTAAAATCCACGCCTGGCAAGCAATAACCGGATTCAGGACGAACTTAAGCCCGCATCAGCGGTTCTAACTTTGGCAAACATACGAAATAAACATGACCAAAGGAGAAGAATCAATGATGAAATCATGGCCTAAATCTCTTATCGCGATGGCGATGTCTGCCGCCTTGCTGGGCACTGCCCTGCTCTCCGGCTGCTCCAAGGAACCCACCCCCGAAACCACCGAAGCGCCGGCGGCCAATGCCACCCCGCCAGCCTCCACACCCGAACCCACCCCCGCGCCTGCCGCAAGCACTGGCAAGGCTGAGCCCGGCGGTTATGTGCCTAACGAAGAGGAGAAAGTAGCGCCTGCCCCTGAAGGCACCGCACCTCACACGGCCGCACCGTCTGATTCCAGTAATGTCGATTCCAGCGCCAGCGGATCCGGCAGCGCTGACAAGGCCGCAGGCGCCACCAAGTCAGAGTAACTCCCGCGCCGGTCTAGTCAGAGGCTGACTAGCCTTTGGCCTTGACCGGCGGCTTGATCACCACCGAGCAGGTCATCCCCGCCACCAGGGTCAAATCCTGCGGTATCGCATCCAGATGGATACGTACCGGCACCCGTTGCGATAGCCGCACCCAGTTGAAACTGGGGTTCACATTCGCCAGCAGCCGCACATCCGTCGGATTATCGCGGTCAGTAATGCCCATGGCGATGCTTTCCACATGGCCCTGCAAACGCCGCCCCGTGCCCAGCAATTGCACTTCGGCAGCGTCGCCCACATGCACCAGCGGCAGCTTGTGCTCTTCAAAATACCCATACACCCAGAAAGAATGCTGGTCGATGATGGCCAGCTTGGGCAAGCCCACCTGGGCGTAATCGCCGGGGCGTACCAGCAGGTTGGATACCCAGCCATCCACCGGTGAACGCACGATGCTGCGGGTGAGGTCCAGCTCGGCTTTTTCCAGGCTGGCGAGCGCGGCTTCGTAGTCGGCTTTGGCGGCGACAGCCCCGAGGTCGGTGTCTTCACGGTTTTCACGCGAGATCACTTCATCATCCAGGCTGGCGCGGCGTTGCGCCTGATTGCGCTTCATCTGCAAGGCAGCCTTGCGCTGATCCACCACCGCCCTGGCTTCGGCCACGGCATGGCGAAAATGCTCGGGGTCGATCTGGAACAGCACATCGCCATGATGCACAAACTGGTTGTCGCGCACCGCCACTTTATCCACCAGCCCGGCCACATCCGGCGCGATATTCACCACATCGGCCCGAACGCGTCCGTCGCGCGTCCATGGCGAATCCATGTAGCGCACCCAGAGCTTCTGGGCGAGAAACACCGCCAGCGCAGCGAGCGCCAGGGTGATCAGTATCCTGAACAGGCGTTTCAGATAAAATTTCATGGCAAGTTTCCTTCCTTAATCCCCGTACTTCATTTCCTGCGCGCTGACACACTCGCGCTACACAATCGTTTTGCCCTTAGTCGGCATCGCCATATGCTTTCTCGTATACGCCATCACTGGTATATCCATAGCCCCAGGCCGGCAAACAGGCAGCCGAATACGGCCAGACGGAACAGCGCCGGGTACCAGACCAAGCGATAAGCCCCCAGCCAGGCAAACAGGCGATCAAGCAATAAAGTACCGAAGGCGGCCGCGATAAACGCCAGCAATAGCGTGGGCACCAGCGCATCCAGCAAGGCAAATTCACGTGGCATGAGACACCTCCTGGCCTGAACGCGTAAACACGGTTGAGCTGAATGCGAGCACCGAGGCTTCATCCAGCAGGGTGCTATGCACAAAATGCAGCGTAGTCAGCAACAGCTGGCGCACATGCGTGGGCATGTCATACCCGGCAGCCGGTGCTGTCACGGTGAGCGCCTGATCCACGGCCGTGGCGGCGCGCGTAATCGCCGCCTTGCCGGGAGCCTGGTACAGGCTGGCAACCTGCTGTATGGCGTTTTGCAGGGCATGGGCCATCTCGGGCGACACATGCGGCAGTTGCTCGCGCAGGGCGATCACGGCATGGCCGATCTCCAGCGCCGAAAATAGCCACTCGACCACTTCCTGATCCTGCACTTCACCCACGCGCTGCGCACTGCCGGAGCGCTGCACCAGATCACGCGCGCTGGCTTCAAAGCGGGCGCGCCGCAATGGCGTGGCATCGCGACAGGCCGCCACCACAAGCTGGCGCAAGGCATTGGACACCCGTTTCCGTGACCAGGCATTGCCACTAAGATCGATCAAGCCATACATGGTGCCAGAGACCAGGATCGCCAGCAGATCGGCCACGGCATCGTTCAAAAAGGTCACCGGATTAGCACTGAACACGGTATTAAAGCCGATGTGCAACAGGTAGACGATAGAAGCACCTGCACCGATTAAGGCACTGCCAGGCCGCGAGCCTAGCCAGCTGGCAAACAGGATGCCGGGGCTGATGGCAATGATCAGCGTCCAGAAATCGTGCGCTTCTGTCAGCCACCAGAAATTACTGAAATAGGCGAGCACGGTACCGATGACGGCGCCCGCCATAAAGTGGCGTATGGTTTTGTTGGGCGATGGGCTATTGGCAAATAGCGTGCTGGTGATCACCCCGATGGTGATGGCTTCAACCCCCGAGCGCCAGTCGGTGAATATCCAGAGCCCGGCCAGTATCAGCAGCGTGATACCGCCGCGCAGGGCAGCCAGCCCGACCGCCAGCGGGTCAAAATGCATCTTCAGTGGCGCCGGCAGCTCACCGGCCTGCAGGGGGTCTGGCGCGCTGGGAGTAGCACTGCTCTTGGCAAGAGCACCGTAGGTGCGGCTATACACATACAGCTCCTCGGCAAGCCGCAGCAGATAGGCAGCGCCGGTATCAAAATCCAGCAGGTCTTTGGTTTGCAAGGAGGCAGGCAAGCGATGGCGTGCGGCTTGCAGGCGCAGGTCAAAATCGTCCCTGAAGGCTTTCAGCTGCTGCACTATCGCCAGCGTTTCCTGCTCGGTGTGCGCGCTTCTGTGCTGCACCGTCACGGCATCGGCCAGGCATTGGTATAGCTGCAATAAAGCCTCGCGCACCTCGGTATGGCTATTGGCCTGCTGGCGTTGTAATAGCCGGCTGAAGGCATGAAACGTCGTGGAGACTTCCATGAATTCGTTATTGAGCAAGCGCAGGCGATGGCGATGGCCGCGCGATTCATCGGTTTCCAGGCCCGAAGAAGCGCGAAAGGATTCCAGGCTGAAAATATCGCCGATAAAGCGCAGCATGTGCGCCTGCAGGGTGGCATGGGCAACGCCCTCACGCGCGCTGACGCGCAGCAGATCGCAAAAGTCGGTATAGCGACGGCGCACGGTTTGCAGCGTGACATTCCACATGCGCTGGGGGAACACCAGATCGCTCACCACCGTGGCGCAGAGCAGTCCCACCAAGATTTCCGACAGGCGGGTAACGCCGATATTGAAAGTCAGCTCGGGCGTCAGCGTGGCGGGCAGGCCGACTATGCACAAGGTATAGCCCGCCAGCACAAAGGCATAGGACTGGTGGTTGCGAAAGATCACCGAGCCCGCGGTGCAGAGGCCTATCCAGATGGTCATGCACAGCAGAAACAGCACGCGCTCCTGGGCAAACATGGCGACCAGAAAGAAGGACGCCAGGATGCCGAAGATGGTGCCGATGAGCCGGTAATAGCTTTTGGTAAGCACCATGCCGGAACGGAATTGCATGACAATCGCCACCGTTAGCAGGGCTGTGCGCGGCTGGTCAAACTCCAGGCGCAGGGATATCCACACCGCCAGCACGCTTGCCAGCAGCACCTTGAAAACATAGGCGATCACCGGCGCATCCAGCCTCCACCATTCGCGTGCACCCAGCTTCGCACTCAGGCCCAGCGTATTGGCCATGGCCCATAGCGGCTTCGCCAGCTGACCGATACGACTGGCACCGGCCTGCGCATAGACGCGCAGATGCCAACCCATGCGCAGCAGCGCTCGCCGCCTGTTCACCGGTAACCATGCGTTCATGGCTTGCCTCCTGCCTCACCTTTTTTGCTGTCCTTGCCAGCACGACTGGCATCGGCGATGGCCTGGCCGGCCTTTTCGTCATTCAGCCCGCCACCCAGCGCCAGCATAAGGCCGGCATGGGCATCCAGCTTGTCAGCTTCCAGTTGCACCATGGCTTCGCGCTGGGTCAGCACCACTTCATGCGTGGCCAGCACGTGCTCATAATTGGTCAGGCCGGCGCGGTAATGCTTGAGCGCCAGCGCATGGGCTTTTTCAGCCGTGGCCAGCGCCTCTTCCGCATTCTTGCGCTCACGCGCATTGGCCTCAAGCAACACCAGTTGATTGGAAATGTTTTCCAGCGCTTTCAGCACGGTGGCGTTGTAATGCTCCACCGCCATGTCATAGCTGGCGGTTTGCGCACTGAGGTTGGCACGACGACGCCCGCCATCAAATATCGGCAGTGAAATCGCAGGGCCGATCCCGGCAATGGCCGCGGCATTGCTGAACAGCTTGCCGAACCCCAGCGCCTGAAAGCCGGCAAAGGCCAGCAGGTTGATATTGGGATAAAAACTGGCCTTGGCACTGGCGATGTATTCACGCGATGCCTCAATACGCCAGCGGCTGGCCAGAATATCCGGACGGCGACCAATAAGATTAGCCGGTAACTGGTCAGGCAGGCCGATGCTGGCGTCGTAACGCAAGGTCGGGCGCTGCAGGCGTTCGCCCGCGCCCGGGCCCTGGCCGGACAATGCGGCGAGCTGATGCTGAATCAGCGCCATGCGCGCTTCGATCTGCTGCACGTGCATGCGCGCCATGGGCAATGGGACTTCGGCTTCCGTCACCGCAAGTTCGGTAGTCAAGCCAGCGGCAAGTGCGCGCCGCGCAATCGCCACCCGATGCTCTATTTCATGTACATGCTCGTCAGCAATATCGCGCAACTGGTATTCAAAGCCCAGGCGGATATAACTTCGCACCACGGCATTGACCAGCTCAAGTTGCACCTCCTGCATCTCGGCAGCCGAGGCATGGGTGTCATCCAGCGCCGCGGTCCATAGGCCCTTCTGCTGACCCCATACATCAAGGTCATACGACAGCGTGGCAGTGGCCCGGTTGTTCCAGTCGGTATGCCCGGCCCAGGGCGGCGGAATAAATTGCAGCGCGGTAAACCGCTCGCGCGTCATCGAGGTATCGCCACTCAGATTGGGCAGCGTCTGCGCATGCATGCTGTCTGCGTAAGCCTGCGCCAGACCTATGCGTGCTTGCGCGGCTTTGAGATCAGGGTTATCAGCGATGGTCCTGGCGACCAGTGTATCCAGCTGTGCATCGTGGTAACTCTGCCACCATGCCGCCGTCGGCCATTCAATCTTCGCCGAACTGATGGCGGTATTGTCGAGCTCCAGCTGGTTGGCCTGCATGGGAGTTGCCTGCGGAGCGATACCTTTCATGCTGATGCAGCCGGCAAGACTACATGCCAGCAGCATGGCAACCAGCCTGCGATAAGGCCGGGAGGGACTGTTCGCTGCGCTATGTGTATGGGCTAGCGCGTTGTGCGGTGTTGAGTCAGGCAACATGGTATGCATTTAACAATATGGAACCAAAAAGTATGGATTCAAACTAAATCTGCAAAAAAAATCTGCGGGTATTGCAGGCGGCCTATTTCATGACATCGACATGCTCGGCAAGGGTTTTGGCATGGGTAATCAGCACATCGCGCTCCGCCTTGCTCAGCACATCCATCAGCAACTTCACCTTGGCGACATAATCCGGCATCACCTCGTCCAGCTTTTGCTGGCCTGCCGGGCTGAGGCGTATCAGAAATTTGCGCCTGTCATCATTGTTGATCAGCCGCGTAATCAGGCCTTCGCGCTCCAGCCCATCGATAAAGCCGGTCATAGTGCCTTTGGTGACACCGGCTTTTTCAGCCAGATCAGAAGGTGACGAGGTAAAGTCCTCCTGCCGCATCAGCAGTACCAGCACCCACCAGCGACCTTGCAGAAGATCGTGCTTGCCCAGCAACTTGTCCAGCGCATCTGAAATATCTGAAGCCGCACGCAGCAAGGCGACAAAATCCGAGATGGCCGAGATGTCGGTTTGCGGGTAGCGCTGAACAAAACGTTCCAGGCTTTTGGAGGTGGGAAGTTCTTTAAGCAGTAACATGGGATTATATTAGTACGGTTCCATATTAAATGGAAGTAAAATCTTTTTGATGCCGAATTATTGGCAGTTTGAATAGTTGCCTGACTGCTCGAATTTCAGTGATGCTGTGGCCGAGCGGAGGACATGTAATGAAAAAGACGGGAAATGACGACGGGAAAAGGACCATCTGCCCGGCAAGCCGCCAAGCAGATGTATCTGACGAACTCAGGCATACATGCTCCAACTCCGGCGGCAGCGTGCTGTAACCATCCATCCGCCAGAATCCGGCCGAACTCAGGCCATGTCGGCCCAGGCTTTATCCAGCCGTTTTACCGACACCGGGAATGGCGTTTTCAGCTCTTGCGCAAACAATGAAATCCGCAGCTCTTCAATCAGCCAGCGGTATTCCTGTAAGGCGGGCGGCAGCGGCTGGCCGCTTTTGCGCAGGCTGCTGACGCGCTCTTCCCAGCGCTGCCAGACTTGCTGCACCGCTTGTCCGTTGCGCGTGTCGCGCTCGATGCCACCGGGGTATTTTTCCAGGCGCAGGCGTAAACCCTTGAGATAGCGCGGCATATGCTGCAGGCGTTCCCAGGGCGTCTGGCTGAAAAAGCGCTTGTACAACAGGCGCCCCAGCTGCTCTTCCACCTCTTTTTTGAGACGCGCCATGGGGCCAGGCAGACTGCCCAGCTTCTGCATCAGCGGCTGGTATTCGGCCGCAATGGCGGCGGCGAGGCGACTGGCGCCCTCCACCACCGCAGGCAAGCGGGTGCGGGCACGCTGCTTGAGATTCATGAACTCGGCATTGCTGCGCGGCAGGTCGTCTTCGCCGATAAAGGCGCGGTCGGCAATCGCGGTCAGCATGTCGTCGCGCAGCTCGTCCGGCGTCATCAGATTGCGCAGCAGCAAGGCATATTGGGTAAAGCCGGGCAGGCCTTTTTCCAGCTGCTTCATCTGCTCTTTCAGCTCAAAGCGCATGAGGCGACGCACACCAGCACGATGGGCATCTTCCGCAGCAGCGGCGGTATCAAACAGCTTGACGGCCACGCTCTCCTGCTCGTCTTCAATCGCCGGATAGCCTGTCAGCTGGCGGCCATCGCGGCTGAAGGTCAGCGTCTTGGGCAGGTCCCCAAAATCCCATTGCTTGAGCCCGCTCTTCTCGATGGAGGGCGAACTGCTGCGGAAAGTAAGCTGCGCCGCCTGCCCCAGTTGTAGTTTCAACGCGGCCCAGTCGCGCCCCATGCCCAGCTCGCGGCCTTTTTCATCCACCACGCGGAAATTCATGTGCAAATGCACGGGCAAGGCGTCCACATTCAACTCGTCAGCGGACATCTTGAGACCGGTGCGCTGCTGGATATAGGCGATCAGAGCGGGGATCAGCGGCGTAACGCCAATCTGCGCATGCTCCAGAAAGCCCGTGACAAACTCCGGCACCGGCACACACACGCGACGCAGGGTTTTGGGCAAGGCCTTGATCAGCGCAGTGAGTTTCTCGCGCAGCATGCCGGGCACCAGCCACTCGGTGGCGGTGGGATCCAGCTGATTGAGCAGCGCCAATGGCACAGTCGCCGTCACGCCATCGAGCGGATGCCCCGGCTCAAAGCGATATTTGAGCGCAATCTCAGTGCCATCCAGCTGCATGGTTTCGGGGAATTGCGCCTCAGTGACGCCGGCGGCCCCATGACGCATCAGGGCATCGCGCGTCAGGAACAGCAGACGCGGATTTTCGCGCTCGGCGTCTTCGCGCCACTTTTCAAAGCCCGCACCATTGATGATATCCGCGGGAATAATCGCATCGTAAAACGCAAACAGCGCATGCTCGTCCACCAGCACATCCTGGCGGCGCGCCTTGTGTTCCAGCTCCTCGATCTCGGCGATCAGGCGGCGGTTGGCTTCAAAAAACGGCGCGCGCGTATCGAATTCCATATTGGCCAGCGCCTCGCGCACAAAGATTTCACGCGCTTCCTGCGGGTTGATCGGCCCATAATGCACGCGGCGCTTGGGGATCACCGTCAGGCCATACAGGCTGACGCGCTCCCACGCTACCACTTGGGCGGGTTTGCGATCCCAGCGCGGGTCGGTGTAATGGCTTTGCGTCAGGCTGCGCGCCAGCGGCTCTATCCAGTCCGGCTCGATTTTGGCCACGCAACGCGCATAGAGCTTGGTGGTCTCCATCAGCTCGGCGGCCATCACCCACTTGGGCCGCTGCTTTTTCAGCGCCGAGCCGGGCGCGATATTGAAACGTATGCCGCGCGCGCCCTGGTAGCTTTCGGCCTCGCCATCCTTGAAGCCGATATTGCCCAGCAGGCCGGACAGCAGGGCTCTGTGTATCTGCTCGTAGGAGGCTTCCTTGTCGTTGAGCTTGAATTCCATATCCTCGGCGATTTCCAGCAGCTGGAAATACAGCTCGCGCCATTCCTTCATGCGCAGGAAAGACAGGAAATTCTGGTGGCACTTGGTCAGCAGCTCTTTGTTGGATTTCTTGGTTTTCAGCGCGTCATCGTAAAACGCCCACAGCTTTAAAAAGCTCATGAAGTCCGACTGCTCGCCGGCAAACTTGGCATGCGCCTGGTCGGCGGCCTCGCGTTTGTCCATGGGGCGTTCGCGCGGATCCTGTATCGCCAGCGCACTGGCGATGATCAGCATTTCCTGCAGGCAGCTCTCTTTTTTGGCGGCCAGAATCATGCGGCCCACGCGCGGGTCCAGCGGCAGGCGTGCCAGCTGATTGCCCAGCTCGGTAATCTGGCGATCGGCATCCACCGCGCCCAGCTCCTGCAACAGCAGGTAGCCATCGGCAATCAGGCGCGAGCTCGGCGCCTCAATAAACGGGAACTCATTGACATCGCCCAGGCGCAAGGCGGCCATGCGCAGGATCACCGAGGCCAGCGATGAACGCAGAATCTCGGGGTCGGTAAATTCGGAACGGTTGTTGAAATCTTCTTCGTCATACAAGCGCACGCAGATGCCGCTGGACACCCGGCCGCAACGCCCTGCCCGCTGCCGCGCTGCCGCCTGCGAAATCTTCTCGATCTGCAGTTGCTCGACCTTGGCGCGTGCGCTGTAACGATTCACCCGCGCGAGGCCGGTATCAATCACATATTTGATGCCGGGCACGGTGAGCGATGTTTCCGCCACATTGGTCGCCAGCACGATACGGCGCGCACCGCCGGTGCGAAATATCTTCTGCTGGTCTTCAATTGACAAGCGCGCAAACAGCGGCAGTATTTCCACATGCTTGAGCTTGGGCGAGCGGCCCTGGTATTTGCGCAGATGATCGGCGGTGTCACGGATTTCGCGCTCTCCCGGCAGAAACACCAGGATATCGCCCTCGCCCAAGCGCATCAGGTCATCGGCCACATCCAGAATCGCTTCTTCCATGGCTTCTTCGGCGTCGTCTTCTTCCAGCCAGCGCGACTCCACGCGTGGCTTGCGCTTGATGCCCATCAGGTCCTGGCCCAGCAGTTCCAGGTCATCTTCGTCTTCCGGCTCGGGCGCGTTTTCCTTGGCGCTAAAGCCAGCCTTGCCCAGCGGGCGGTAGCGTATTTCCACCGGATACGTACGGCCCGATACCTCAATCACCGGCGCGCCATCAAAATGCCGCGAGAAGCGGTCGGCATCAATGGTGGCCGAGGTGACGATCACCTTGAGGTCCGGGCGTTTGGGCAGTAACTGCTTGAGATAGCCCAGCAGGAAATCGATATTCAGGCTGCGCTCGTGCGCCTCGTCGATGATGATGGTGTCGTAGGCATTGAGGAAGCGGTCGCCCTGCGTCTCCGCCAGCAGAATCCCGTCCGTCATCAGCTTGATATAACTGCTCTCGGACAGCTTGTCGTTAAAGCGCACCTTGTACCCCACCGCCTGGCCCAGCGGCGAATTCAGCTCCTGCGCAATGCGCGAGGCCACCGAGCGGGCGGCAATCCGTCGTGGCTGGGTGTGGCCGATCAGCCCACTCACACCGCGCCCCAGCTCCAGGCATATCTTGGGGAGCTGCGTGGTTTTACCGGAGCCAGTTTCGCCGCACACGATCACCACCTGGTGTTTCTGTATGGCGGCGGCAATATCGTCCTTTTTGCCGGAGACCGGCAGCTCAGCGGGATAATCCGGCCGCGGTAATGCTGCCTTGCGTGCCTGGAGACGCGCGACCGAATCCCGCACGCGGCTCGCCAGATCGGCTAGCAGCTTATCGGGCGATTTCTGATCCGGCTTCTGGTGATCCAGCTGCGCACGCGCTTGTTGCAAGCGTCGACGCAAAGGGAAACGGTCAGCCAGCATGCACTCAGGTAGCAGTTTCTCCAGCTGGGAAATGACGTGCCGGGGGTTGGCAGGGGTATTCGCGGTGGTATTCATAAGTTGGCGCGATTTTAACATGCACGCCCGCCACCTGGCCGCTCAAGATGGCTTGGCAGGTTTGCCATCGGGTTTGGGCGCCGCCCCACGGAGCATGGCCCCTCGCACCTCAAAGCCTGCCGAGGCGCGCATGCTGCCTTTGGCGTCATGCAGCGTCAGCAAATGGCGGCCAGGCAAGGGAAACCAGCTATAGCGCACATCGGCCTGAGAGCGACTGAGAATGCCAGTTGTGGCGTCTTTTTGCATGGCAGACAAGGGCTTATCTGGTGCCACACGCTTGCCATTGAGCTGCCAATACCAGCCCGCAGGCAACATAGGGGTCGCCTTGAACACCACGCGCTGCTGGGCAGGGGGAATCTCCGGATCAAGCGCGATGATCGCCCCCTGACCGGGATAAGCGATACTTACCAGACTATTTTTGCCTTGCGCCTGCATGTCATCACTCGCCTGCACCAGCGCAAGTTCGGTGCCTTTGATAAACAGCTCATCCCGGGGCGGCTCAATCGCGGGCTGAAAGCGCACCTGTTGCTGCAACAGGCCGACGGGTGGCCTGCGCACCATAGGGGCCAGCAAGCGGCCATCGGGGTGCGTATGCAGATAATCCATGACGGCACGCCAGACCGGCGCCGCTCCACTCACGCCAGAGACATCATGCATGGGTGAGCCATTGGCATTGCCCACCCACACGCCCACCGTATAACGGCCTGAATAGCCTATGCACCAGTTATCGCGCATATCCTTGCTGGTACCCGTTTTCACTGCACTCCAGTAGCGCGTCGCCAATGCAGAATCCATCCCGAAGGTATGCGCGCGAGCATTATTGTCAGCCAGGATGTCACCCACGATGTAGCTTGCCGCCGGTGAAAACACCTGCTGAAACTTCACCGCATCGCCTTTGCTGGCTGACTTGGGCCATTGCATGCGCACCCCGCTGTAGCGCCCCTGGTTGGCCAGCGCGCGATAGGCATTAGTGAGATCAAGCAGGCGCACATCTGCCGCCCCCAGTGCCAGGCTATAGCCGTAATAGTCCACGGACTCCGTCAGCGTACTGAAGCGCAATTGCTGTAAACGCGCAAAAAAACGATCCGGCGTGATATGCAGCAGACTGCGCACAGCGGGCACGTTCAGCGAACTGCCGAGCGCCGTGCGCAGGCTGACCGGCCCCATGAATTGCTTGTCGTAGTTCTGGGGAATGTAATCGCCATTGCCGGTGCGTATGCGCACCGGGCTGTCATCCAGCAGCGAGGCAGCGGTCAGCGCGCGCGTGTCCAGCGCCGTCGCATACAAAAACGGTTTCAGCGTAGAACCCGCCTGGCGTTGCGCCAGCACCCCATCCACTGCCGGGGCAGTTGAAAGGGTATCGCTGGACCCCACCCAGGCCAGCACTTCACCGCTGCGGTTATCCAGCACCAGCACCGCGCCATCCTGGACATTCTGGTTTTCCAGTTGCAATAGATTGGCGCGCAACTGGCGGGCGGCGTATTGCTGCAAGCGCATATCCAGCGTGCTGCGCAGGCGCTGCCCGGGTTGCTGCAATAACTGCCGCGCCAGATGCGGCGCCAGGTTGGGCATGGCAGGTTCGAAGGGCGCCACCAGCTTGAGGCTGGCAAAACCTTCTAGATCGGCGCAGGCGCTTGCCTGCTGCATTTGCTTCAAGAGCTGGCAGGCACGTTCGGCCACACGCGCCGGTTTGGCATTGGGTGCACGCAGCAGCACTGCGGCGACGGCGGCCTCACGCGCATTCAGCGCTTCCGGACCTTTGCCAAACAGGCCATAACTCATGGCGGCAACACCTTGCAGCTCACCGCGAAACGGCACCAGATTGAGATAGGCTTCCAGAATGTCGGATTTTTTCCAGGCGTGATCGAGCTGCAAGGCATCAGCCGATTGCCCGAGCTTTTGCACCAGGCTGCGGCGGCCATGCACGGCATCCTGCTCCAGCAAGCCTGCCAGCTGCATGGTGATGGTGCTGGCACCCCGCGTGCGGCTATCCCATAGATTGCGCCAGCTGGCCGAGGCCACCGCCAGCCAGTCTATGCCCGCATGCTGGTAAAAACGCTGGTCTTCGGAATACAGCAAAGCTTGCAACAGGGCGGGTGACATGGTTTCCAGCGGTGTCCACTGCAGGCGCCGCACCTGATGATCAAGCCGTATCTGTTGCAGCACCTGCCCATCACGCGCCAGTAACCAGGCATCAGATGCCCGATAGTGCGCCTTGACCTCGGTATAGCTGGGCACTGCCGCCGCCATGCCAGGTAGCAGACCAAGCAGCAAGCCGAGCGCAGCAAGCAGTGCTCGCTGGCGGGTCAGCCGCGCCGGCTGTGACATGGGCCTTTGCCCGGTCAGGTGGCACATCATCCAATCCAATGTCATCAGCCCTAGCGCACATCCAGCATGGCATTGGGCAGCTGGCCAAACACCTCGGGCGCATACATGGCCTCCACCCGCGTCGGTGGCAGGCTGAAACTGCCGGGGTTATTGAGCCGCACGGTGTACTCGTACCAGAAATGCCCCTGCGGCGCGAACTCATAATACGCTCGGAAAAAAGCCAGGCCACGCTCGGTATAGCTTGGCGCCAAGCTAGCTTCTTTGGCCTGGTTTTCACCCGCCTGGGCGATGCGCGAATCACGCGCGGTATTGCCCAGAATGCTGGCGCCTGCCGGTATCGGATCCGTCAGCACCACCCAGCTGAGATCATGCTGGCTATCGACATCCACCCTCACCCGCATCAGGTCACCGCGACTCCATTGGCCGGGCACCTTCTGCTCAATCGCCGTGACCCGGCGCTGGATACGGTAGCCATTGCTGGCCGGTTTATCGGGAATAGCCGCCATCACCAGCAGATTGAGCCAGGGTTTGCCGTTGCCCTTGTGCGTCACTTGCAGAGTGCTGCTTGAGGAGGATGTCCATGGCAGAAACAGACTGGCTGCGGTGGCATCCGGGCCGGTCGTTGCATCCTGGGCAGACCAGTCATAGCGTTTTTGCTGCGTACCCAGTGTGGCTTCGGTCAGCCCGCTAACCGGCTCGGATTCAAATTGCCGGCTGAATTTATGCAATGCCAGACGCCCCCAGGCATTAGCCAGCGTGGTATGCCAGTGCCCCTGCTGCTGGCGCATGATGGCGCCGCGCAACATGGCGGGCATATCGGCCTTCCATGCTGGGTCATCCATGAGCAAGGCCGTGAGGCGTGTGGCATTTACTTCGCCATCCACCATGGCCCACCACCAGGTGTCATTTTCCTCGCCATCAAAACTCAAACGGCCACCCACGTTCTGCAGACGATTGCGTAACTCGCGCGACACCTGTTGCAAGCGCTCATCCCGCTGATCCGCATCCGGCACATGTCGCAAGATGGCATACCAGTCGATCAGGCTGGCCGTCGGCATCTGGATGGGCTTGAATTCAAATGGCTCAAGCATGCGGCCATGCACGCTACCGTTGTATGACAAGGCCGCCAGCGCCGACAGGCGACGCTCGTTCAGGTAGCGATTGTTGCCACCATACCAGCCATGTGGCTGGCTGCGCCCTTCGACAAAATCCAGCAATGCCGTGCGCATGCCTTGCTCCACCGTGGATGGCAGACGCACGCTATTCTCATAAGCCATGGTCAGCACATACGCGGTGAGCGCATCGTTGCCGTATGGCATGCCAGGAAAATACGTCAGATACCCTTGTGCATCCTGATATCCCGCCAGCTTGGTAACGATGCCCTGCCAGCGCGTGACATCCATGAGGCCAGTGGCTATCGACGTCTGTTGCTCCAGGCAATTGAAGGGGTAAGCATTGAAATAGCGCTCGATGCCAGCCGTCTGTTGCCCCAGGCTGGCACTGACCTTGAGCTGAAGCCCGCCTTTGCCGGGGATGGCGCCGGTTGGCAAGGCCGCGGCCTGAGTCAAGGGCTGTTCCAGCTGCATAAAGCTGGCCTGCTGTACGGTCACCGGCACGCGGGGCAATACCTTCTGTGGAATCTCCAGCCTGTCCAGTGCTTTGCCCTGAGCGTCTAGGGCATCTATGGTCCAGCGCTCCGCCGTGCTGTTGTCCGGCACCTGCACCGGCCAGCGTAATTCCTGGGCCGCCCCGGCAGCCAGCGTCACTGTTTGCGATGTCCATTGTTTCTGCTCGGTACGCGCATTCAGTTTCAGCGTCACTGGCTTGGCGGTGGTATTGCGCAGCGTGATAATCGCCTCATAGCGATCGCCTTCGCGCACCATGGGCGGCAGACCGGAGGTCAGCTGCAAGGCCTGGCGACTGACGATTTCCGCCTGCCCGGTGCCAAAGTAGCCCTCATTCACATCGGCAATCGCCACCACCTTGAAGGCGGTCAGCGCATCATTGACGCGGAAACGCACCGTTGCCATGCCCTGATTATCGAGTTTCACGCGCGGGTTCCAGTACAAGAGCGTGTTGAATAGTTCGCGGGTGGCAAACTTGCCTCCGCCACCGCCTGCGGGCAGCGCCTTCTTGCCGTAGTGACGCTTGCCGACCACCTGCATCTGCGCTGTGGCGGTGTTGATGAGGTAGGCCCGCTCGTCCATCATGTTGTCGAGCAGGTTCCAGCTGCCATTCGGTGATAACTCCAGCAAGGCCCTATCCACCGCCGCCAGCGCCACTTCGGCGCCCGCGGGTGCGGGTTTACCATTGGGCAGTCGCACCTTGATCTTGGCGGTGACCATGTCGCGAGGACGGTATTCCTGCTTGTCGGTCTGCACCGTCACATTGAGACGCGCGCCATCGCTACCCACCGCGATGTGGGTCAGGCCAAACTTGAAGGCAGGCTTGCCGAGATCGACCAGCGCGGTGGACTGTGGCATGCCATCGCGCCAGGCTTGCCACCAGTCCACCGGACTATGCCAGCCCCATTGGAAGAAGCTGTACCACGGCACCTCGGTAAGGCGGCCGCGCACGGCCAGCACCGACACATACACATTCGGCCCCCAGCTGTCTTCAATCGGAATCTCCACCACGGCGTTGCGCCGGTACAGCGGCCGCACCATGGTCTTGATGATGCCTTCGCGCTCCACGGCAATCAGTGCCGTGGCTTGATGGAATGGTGTATGCACCTGCAAGCGAGCGGTTTCCCCCACCTTGTATTCGCGTTTTTCTGGGATCACTTCCATGCGATCCTGATCGCCTTGTGCATACCAGATATCAGCGGCATCACTCACCCAGAAACTATTCTCTGCCACCAAGGGATGACCGGCATCATCTACCCCGCGTGCCGTCAGGGCAATGTGCCCGCTCTGCTTGATATCAAGCTGGCATTGCACCAGGCCCTGACTGTCTGTTACGCCCTGGCATAGCGTGCCAAGGTCTTCGCCGCCATGTTCGGTTTCGTAGCTGTAAAAGCCACCGAGAATACGTTTGCGATGCACAAACTCCCATTTGCGCTCGCCGTGCAGGGTAACCTTGATGCCAGCTTTGGGCTTGCCTGTGGTATCCAGTACCACGGCTTGCACCTTGCGTCTGGTTTGCATGCCTGCCCAATCCTTTACCTGCAGCCCCAAGGCCAGGCCAGCAGGCCAGACAGCGGTGCTTCCACTCAAGGTCTGTATCTCGCCACTAGGGTCGGTAAAAGTCATTTCGGTCTGCAATTCCAGCGGCTGGCCTGTGGCATTGCCTGCATCACTCACCGGCACCAGCACGCGAGCGTTGCCCAGCCGATCCAGCTTGACGGTTTGGCGGTCCAGCACCAGCTTCTGTAGCGTCTCACCGCGCACACGCGCCCCGAAACTGAAATCCGGATAAGCATCGAACGTGTACTGCCCGGAACGCAACATAGCGGAAACTTGCACCTGCTGGCCGCTGGCAGCGCCGCCATTCAGGTAATTAAGTGATAGTCGCACCGGAATTTCCCTGGCGCCGGCATAGCGCATTTTTTCAGATTGCACGCTGCCCTTGTATGCGGGCAGCCGGAATTCGGACACGCGAAATTGCGCAACATAGTCCCACTGCCCGGCCATTTTGACGCCATAGCTGCCGATGGGCGCATCTTCCGGAATCTGCCATTGCGTAACTGCATCGCCACGACTATCCCATTCCAACGGCATCTCCACCGAATAATCGCCGCCTATCAATTCCAGGGTCACGCTATCGGGCAGGGTCTCCTGCGGATAACGAAACCCACGGAAATCCTCCGCTCTGGCAATGTGTTTCATGGAAACAGTTTCACCCGCGCGCAGCATGGTGCGGTCGAGAATGGTGTGCATCTTGAGGCCTTGCTGGGGCGCCCAGGTGCGCACATTAAAGCGCCATGGCTCTATGCCGCGATCCCAGTCGGACTGCACAAAGGAAAAATCTTCGCCCAGCTTGGCAGTAGCAAAATACACCCAGTTGCCCGGGCATTTACGCTGCTCAGGCAAGGCCTCCGGGTAGCCAGCAATCCCCTGCTGATCAGTTTTTCCTTGCCAGAAACGGTGGCCCTGGCAATCCAGCAAGGTCACATCTGCGCCCGCCACCGGTTTGCCGCTCGAAAGCGAGGTCACCCAGACCAGGCTGTTGTCGCGCCCAGTCTTGAGATGCACGGCCATGTCCGTCACCAGGGCCTGGCTACGCACATACATGGGCTTGGCCTCGCTCAAGAGCGCATTGCCCAGCACCTGGCTCCGAATTTCCACCACGTAAAAGCCGGGCTTTTGCAAGGGGATCCCCACCACTTCAAACGCTTTACCATGGGCGGGCCTTGGCATGGCGCGCTCGGGCTGGGTATCGTCCCGGCCTTCCAGAAATGACAGCTCGCGCGGATACAGCCTGTCCTCATAAGGGCGAAACTCTTCGACCATATCCCCCTCAAGCAAGCGCTGTTTCATGCGCGGCGAGGGTTTGGTAACTTCGCGCGTCTGGCTTTCAAAGCGGCGCAAATCAGCCATCACCGCCAGTGCCGCTTCTGGGTCCTGCTGGCGCAGCACGCGCATGCCAATGCGGCTTTCCATGTTGCGTATGGTCACTGGCAGCACCCCGCCCTCTTTCAGCTCCAGCACGCCAAAGTTGGCGGCAAACTTGGCAAGCGGCGGCAGTAGCGAGGTACGCAGTTTGAGCGGGAAGCTGCTGGCATTGCTGAGCGTGCGTCCACTGGCATCAACCAGATTCTTGGGCAAGGTCAGCTGATAGGCTGCATCCGGTTTGAACGGGCCCTTGAACTGCACGCTGATCAGCTGATCCTGTTCTGCCACGCGGTAAGACGCCGCCGCGCCGGGGCGCTGCGCATTGAGAGCCTTGGCACGCGCTGGGCTGATCTCCATGGGGGCCTGGGATTTGCCCGCGCCCACCAGCCGTATTTGCTCCAGTTGCGCCAGGCTGACAGATTCACTGAAACGCAGTTCGATATCGGATAAAGGCGAGCATGGCGCGTTCGGCCTTTCGCGAGTGCAACTCAGCTCGGCACGAAACACCGGCCGCACCTCATAGGTGACGGACTCCCGCTGGGTGGATTTACCGCCTTGCTGACTTTCAATGCCAGCATCCCAGACCAGCTGCATACGGCTGCCCGGCGCCAGAGGACGCTGGCAGCGCAGACCAACCGCATGGGCAGCATCACCCGGACGCAGTTTATCCAGTGCCGTCTTGAGCTGGGCGGTCGACAATACACGCACTGGTATACGCTCGCTCACGCCTTCCGGCGCACACCAGGCATGTTGCTCAACGCTTTGCGGCTTGATAGCAAAGGCTGTCTCGACAATGAATACCTGATCTTCTTCTATCGGATTGTAAGTAAACGGAAGTACATGCTTTAGCCATGGCCCGGCCATGGAAAAGCGGAACGGGGTCGTCCCGACGTAGGCCTCGCCGTCGAGCGATTTGAGATCGCGCCGGGGGGTGAATTGGCATTGCGCACCCGCATCCAGCTTACTGCTCATGCGATAAACCCAGGTGCGACTATCCTGCCAGCGCCCTTCGCCGGATACCGGGCAGTCAATGTCAAAAGGCGCAGGCGCTTCCGCATCGCCCATTTTCACCATATCCACATTGAAAATTGCAGTGGCCTGATTGACTTTGCGCACTTCGCCCTGCGGTGAGAAGTCGCGCACTTCAACTGCAGCATGCGCCAGTCCGTGTATGAACAAGCTGCTAAGCAGAACGAACGCGGAGGAATATTTCAGCATGAGCAAGGCTCTCCTGGCATGGATGGATAACGGCTATCAGCAAAAGGAGTATTGTCCGGCGGGTGGATTAACCCTGTGTGATGGTAAAGCAGGCGCTTCCGCCTGCTGCGCCTACTTGATCACACAGTCTTCAAGCCCGGTATTGCCGCCTTTGAATTCGGGCTCGAAATAGAATTTATGGAAGCTCCATTTGCCGGCTTTGGTCTTTTTCATGACGGCGATGCCGGTGCCGTAATCGTGGGTGGTGGGGTCCTGCAGGCCAAAGTGCATGGCAACGTGGCGGCCATTGGCGGCGGCATGGCCGAGGTAGGTGCCGTAGTCGGGGACTTCAAGCTTGAAATCGTAGCTGGCATACGGGCCTTTGCTGTGTTCGGGCTTGAGGGTCATGGTGACGGTGCCGGTGTAGGCGCCTTCGTGGGCATCCATGCCGGTACATTGATAAACCCCGCTGTAATCGACTCCGCTGAATTTGGCTTGCGCCTGCATTGGCATGGCGAACACGACAAAAACCATCAGACATCCCAGCGTAACGCGTGACATAGTGCTCCCCTTGTTTAATGATGATGTGAACTTGCGATGAAGGGCCGGGGCGATGTGCATGGTGCATCGCCAATGAACTCACCAGCCGTAGCATTATCGAATTATGATACCGCTACTTTATTCACTGCAGCCGACACCGGGAGTTTTCTTTGCATTCTGCTTTCAAGCCCGTCACCTCCGCCTTGCGCTACCTGAATTGCATGCGCCAGTTGTTTACCAGTGCCATCGTGGCCTGGTTTGCCCATAGAGCCACCAGCAAAGGCGCGGCGCTAGCGTTTTATACGATATTTTCGCTGACCCCTATTCTGGTGCTGATCATTGCCATCACCGGCTATTTCCTGGGCGAAGAATCCGCACAGGGCCATGTGGTGGCGGAGCTTTCCATGCTGGTAGGGCAGAGCGGCGCCCGGGTGATCAGTTCGCTGCTGGCGGCGTCCAGCAATCACACTTCGGGCATTATTGCCTCCATTGTGGCGTCGCTGCTGATTTTTATCGGCGCCACCACGGTGTTTGCCGAGCTGAAGGCCAGCCTGGATGAAATCTGGGAAGTGGAGAAAACCGTTTCCAGCAACAAGCACGCCTTCAAGCAATTGCTGATCACCCGTCTGACGTCGTTTGGCCTGATCGTGATTCTATCGGCTCTGCTCATGAGCTCATTACTAGCGAGCGCCGGGCTAGGGCTGATCGAGCGCTACGCCAGTTATTTCCTGGGCGGCTATCTGGATTTTCTGCTGCAGCACATGGCCATCTTCAAATACCTGTCGGCCTTGCTGTCGTTTGCGGTGATTACGGCGATGTTTGCCGTGGTGTATAAAATGCTGCCGGATGTGCAGTTGTCGTGGTCAGATGTCGTGGTGGGCGCGGTGCTGACGGCCCTGCTGTTTGGCCTGGGCAAATTCCTCATCGGCTTTTACCTTAGCCGTAGCGGCATCTCATCAAGCTTCGGGGCTGCGGGCTCGCTGATCGCCCTCTTGCTGTGGATTTACTACTCGGCGCAGATTTTCTTTTTCGGCGCCGAAGTCACCCGGCAATTTGCCCTCACCTACGGCAGCCTGAAGGAAGATCGCGCCTGAGAATCAAGCCTGCGCAGGCAAAAAGCGGCTGCGCAAGTCTTCCAGATTAAGCTCGTGCAGAATCTGCTCCAGGCGCTCGCGCGCATTGCGGCGCGGATTGTTCTTGTAGCGAGCGATGATGAGCTCGTTTTTCATGGAATGCTCCCAACCCACCAGCTCGGTCACCGTCACCTGGTATCCATGCGCCTCCAGCTGCAGGCAACGCAGCACATTGGTGATCTGGCTGCCGAATTCCCGCGTATGAATCGGGTGGCGCCAGATTTCTGACAGCGGCGTTTTGCCGAACGATTCATTCTTGCGCTTGCGCAGCACCTCAGCCACTTCCGCCTGGCAACACGGCACCAGCACCATGAACTGTGCCTGCTTCTGCAGGCCGAACTGAATAGCGTCATCGGTGGCGGTATTGCAGGCATGCAAGGCCGTTACGATCTCCACCTTGGGCGGCAGGGCATGGTCATGCATGGCCTCTTCCACCGTCAGATGATGGAACTGCATGCGCTCAAAACCCAGCTCCGCTGCCAGTTGGCGGGATTTTTCCACCAGCTCGGCGCGGGTCTCCACCCCGACCACCTGCCCTGCTGCCTGCTGCTTCATGAAAAGATCGTAAAGGATGAAGCCCAGGTAGGATTTGCCCGCCCCATGGTCGACCAGCATGGGCGATGGGTTTTCCGCTAGCGCCTCCTGCAGCAAAGGCTCAATGAACTGATACAGGTGATAGACCTGCTTCAGCTTGCGGCGGGTGTCCTGGTTGAGCTTGCCGTCGCGCGTCAGGATATGCAGCTCCTTCAGCAGCGCGATGGATTGGTTGGGGTGGATTTCGGGGATAAGCGTCATATCGGCATTTTACCACTGCATGAAGACAGGCCTGAAAGTCACGCCTGATAAAAAGCCGGGGAAAATCCAGCACAATGATAAAATACGGATATTGCAGCACTTTCCTTATTCAGCGCTTGCCCGCAATCCAGCGCAATCTCATGTTCATCGGTGGTTTAGATAATGGCAATACAGTGGTTTCCCGGACATATGACCTCGGCAAAGAAAAAAGCCGCCGAGACCATGGAGCATATCGACATCGTGATCGAGGTGCTGGACGCACGCGTGCCGGAAGCGAGCCACAACCCCATGATTGAAGAGCTGCGCCTGTTTCGCCAGCGGCCCAATCTCAAGATCCTGAACAAGGCAGATCTGGCTGACCCGGCGGTCACTCAGGCCTGGCTCAACTATTTCAACAAGCAGCCCGGGGTAAAAGCCGTCGCGCTCTCCTGTAAAAAACCGGGTGACGCCGGCAAGATTCCCGGCCTGTGCAAAGCGCTGGCCCCGCATCGCGGCACCAACCTCAAACCCTTGCGCATGATGATCATGGGCATCCCAAACGTCGGCAAATCCACGCTGATGAATGCCCTGCTCAATCGCCGCATTGCCAAAGTGGGCGATGAACCTGCGGTGACCAAAAGCCAGCAGCGTTTTGAACTGAATGACCAGATGAGCATTACCGATACGCCCGGCATGATGTGGCCCAAGATTCAGTATGAGTCGGACGGCTACATGCTGGCCGCCAGCCATGCCATCGGCCGGAATGCAGTGATTGATGAAGATGTCGCGGTGTTTCTGGCAGGTCTGTTGCTGGAGCGCTACCCTGCTCTGCTCAATGCCCGTTACAAGATCGATGTCAGCGGCATGGACGCCGTGGATGTGCTGGAAGCCGTCGCCAAGCGCCGCGCTTACCGCCTCAAGGGTGGCGAGTTTGACATGGAAAAAACCGCCATGGCCTTTCTGGTGGATTACCGCTCTGGCGCACTGGGACGCATCAGCCTGGAGACACCTGATACCCGCCAGCAGATGATGCAGGCGGCAAAGCAAGCCATACAAGATGCGGCTGACGCCGCAGAGGAAGCAAAAGCGCGACATGCCGCACAAAACGGCTTATCCGAAAACGACCAGCCCGAACATTAGGTCCTGCACTTTATATCCTGAACCTCAGCTCTGGAACATTAGCTCCGGAGGTTCAAGCGCCGGAAAGAACGCCCTCTCAGCCCTGCGCAAACACCAGCCGGTTTTTGCCGTTTTTCTTGGCCTGATACATGGCGCGGTCAGCGGCATCCAGCAATTCGTCCGCCTCCTGCCCATCCATGGGATAACAGCTGATGCCAATGCTGACGCCCAGCAACTGGTGCTGACCATCAATGGTGAAGGGCTGGTTGATATAGCGAATGATACGATTGCCCAGACCGCCGATTTCGCTCACCGAACGGTAGTTGTGCACCAGCACCACAAACTCATCACCGCCCAGCCGCGCAATAAAGTCAGACTCGCGCAAGGCATTCTTGAAACGCTCGGTCGCAAACTTCAGCGCCAGGTCGCCGCCCTCATGGCCGTGGCGGTCATTGATTTCCTTGAAACCGTCCAGATCCAGATAAAACAGCGAAAATGGCTGACCGCTGCGTTTGGACAGGAAAATCTGGCGCCGGAAATAGCTCTCGAAATAACGGCGATTAGGCAGACCGGTCAGCGAGTCATGATAGGCATCATGGCTCATTTCTTCTGCTGTGGTCTGAGAGCTGGAGGCGATTTCAAACAAGCGCACCGTCTTATAATAGGCGCCGGTAAAAAGCCCGATCACAATCAGCAGCAAGAGCGCTGCACCCCCCATGGTCTGCTTGAGGGCGCGGCGTGAATCTTCGGTCAGGTCTTCCTTGCGATGCTGCAGCAGGGTGTCAATATCTTCCAGCTCGGCATCTATGCGCTCCATGATATTGACCCCGATCTTGGCCGAATTGAGGTGCGGAGCATAGGCACCGGAATTCATCTCGGTCTGGATGGAGGCCTCTGTCACGCGCAGCTTGATTTCCACCAGCTTGGTGACATCGCCAAAGCGGTGCTGGATATCTGGCACAGCTATCATCTGCGCCTTCAGCGTCTGGCCGATGCGCTTGATGTCCGACTTTCCCTTGCGGTAGTTCTCCAGAAAACGCACGTTCTGTGTCAGCAGATAACCGCGCTGGCCGGTTTCCACTTGGACAATGGCCTTGTGCAGCTTGATTGCCTCTATGCGCAATACATCAGTCTGCTCGGCTAGACGTGAAATGTGCACCAGATGGATAGCCGCCAATAGCAAGCCAGCCAGCGCTGCGCTGAGCAGCACGGAAGCCAGGATAAAAGGCCGGATAATCTGTTTTTTATAATCGAGCACGTTAAAGTAGGTCTGCCGTTATCGTTAGTGCTGCATCCTTGCATGGACGCGCCAGCCGCAAAAATTTCACCCGTATCAAACGCTTGGAAAAACTACGGTCTGGTACTGTATTAATATCGGCTCCCTCCCCCATAAACTTGATGCCGCCAACTATGCTAAATCGCATGCCAGTCGTGGATGCAGGCGGCCTGACCGCGGTATGTGCCATCGGCATCCAGCAGGTTCCACACCGTGGCTCGGGTAATCATGAAGCGACGACCATCGCCTGCCACCCGCACGCCGGCATAATCATCCACATAGCCATCGCGGGCCACCCGTTGCAGCAAGGCATCGCGCGCCTCGCGCAACATGGGTTCTGCAGACAGCCGGGAGGGCAAGCTGACAAACTGCGCCCAATCATAGGCAAACAGCGCTTGCGCCTGCCGATTGGCATAATTGAAGATGGGGTCGGCGGAAGTGTCATGCGAGACAACCGCCACATCGGCGTTATACAGCGCCTCGGCCAGCAGCATGCCCGTCGGCAAGGGGGTCGAAGCTTGGTCGATGAGGGCCCGGCCCGTCAAGCGTTGGTAGCTGCCGCATAACAATTGGCTGTGTGTATGCAGAAAAGGCGTCAGCATAAAAGCAGGCATGGCTCACGCTGCCTGCATATTGAGTCCGGAAAGACTGGAGTAAGAGATGCCCTGATTACGACCGGCTTTTTTAGCGGCATACAATGCTGCATCGGCCGAAGCCAGCAGGCTACGGAAATCATAGCCTGCGAGCCTCGCACAGGTGATGCCTACACTCACGGTAAATTGCAGGGTGGCGGCCCCTTGCACAATGCGCAGGGATTCGACCGACTGCCGTATACGTTCGGCACACTGTATGCCTTCCTGCTCGGTGGAACCGGGCAGCAGCAGACAGAACTCCTCCCCGCCATAACGGGCCAGTATGTCTTCTTCCCGGGTCTGGGTTTTGATTTGCCGGGTCAGCTGACGCAGGACTTCGTCGCCAACCGGGTGGCCCCAGCGGTCATTGATGTGCTTGAAAAGATCAATATCCAGTAACAGCATCACCAGGCCGTTGTCATTGCGACGACCAAAACTGGTCAGACGCCGTGCGGCCTCTTCCAGACCGCGCCGGTTCAATATTCCGGTCAGGGCATCGTGATGGGCATACAGCTCCAGCTCGGAAGACTTGCGGTAGCTCACCATCATCACCAGGCCAAAGGTCACGAACATCTGCAGCATGCTGCCAATCAGCAAGGTCAGCACATTCGGCTGCCAGCCCATGGGGTGATCGAGGATCGGGCCATTGGCAAACAGCGCGCTGGTAGCGCGGTAGATCATCAGCAGCCCCATGATGAAGAAAATGGCGGCGGTAAGCTGGCATGTGATGCGCTCGGCCGGGGCGCGCACGGGCTTAATGGAAAACTCATACAACAGCCATGCTGAAGCGAGATGCAGGAAAACGACGCCCAGGGAGTTAACGAACACGGTAAGCGGCTGACTGCGGAGCAGGCCCAGGGTAAAGACGTCGGCCAGCAACAATCCACAGACCATCACGAAGGGAAAGTAATAGCGCACCTTAAGGCCGGTATAGCGGCGTATACCCAGGAAGCGCAGCGATTGCCCGAACACCATCAGCGACAGAATCAGGGAGACCCAGTTCTCAATGTCGTCATAATGGAAAATCACGAACATCATGGAAAAGCTGATGGAGAGATTGCCGGCAGCCCAGTACTCGGGGCCGCGGATACCGTGAAAACGCATAAAAATAAGCAGTGCTGACATACAGAATGTCAGCAGAGTAGCCATGACAACCATGGTCTTGAAATCCAGGCCTAACATTGCGGATTCATTGTCCTTTTATTGGTTTTTTTAATTAATTGATACTATGCCACAAGCAATGCTAGCTGGCATCAAAAGCCGGTTAAAGCTAAACTTATGCAACGTGGAAATACGCGTGCAAATTCGAATTTCGCGTTGCCTGTCATCCATGGCATCTCCCATTTTCCCCTGAAACGAATCCACCTGGTGCATGTTAAGCAAACTCAATTCCCCGCAACGTGAAGCGGTCAAATACCTGGACGGCCCTTTGCTGGTGCTGGCGGGTGCAGGCAGTGGCAAGACCCGCGTGATCACGCAGAAAATTGCTTATCTGATCGAGCAATGCGGCTACCAGCCACGTGAAATCGCCGCCATCACCTTTACCAACAAGGCTGCGCGCGAAATGCAGGAACGTGTGGGGCATCTGCTGGAGGGCAAGTCGGCCAAAGGGCTGACCATTGCGACTTTTCACTCGCTGGGCCTGCAGATGCTGCGCCAGGAAGCGGCCTTGCTGGGCTACAAGCCCCAGTTTTCCATTCTGGATTCTTCCGACAGTTACAAGATACTGGCCGATGTGCTGGCGACCACCGACAAGCAGCTGCTGCGCCGCACGCAGTCGCAGATTTCGCAGTGGAAAAATGCCTTCATTAATCCTGACCAGGCCAAGGCGCAGGCTGACGAAGAGCTGACGCACGCCGCGGCCAAGGTGTATCAGCTCTATCAGCAGACGCTGAAAGCCTACCAGGCGGTGGATTTTGATGACCTGATCAAGCTGCCGGTGGAGCTGTTTGAACAGCATCGCGAGGCGCTGGAAAAATGGCAACGCAAGCTCAAATATCTATTGATCGATGAATACCAGGATACCAATGCCTGCCAGTACAAACTGGTCAAACTCTTGACCGGGGTGGAAGGCCGCTTTACCGCCGTGGGCGATGATGACCAGGCGATTTACGGCTGGCGCGGAGCCGATGTGGAAAACCTGCGGCAGCTGACCGAGGATTTCTCGCGGCTGAAGGTGATCAAGCTGGAGCAGAACTACCGCTCCACCGTGCGCATCCTGCGCGCCGCCAACCAGGTGATCGCCAACAACCCCAAGCTGTTTGATAAAAAGCTCTGGAGCGAACTCGGCACCGGCGACCTGATACAGGTCAGCGCCGCCCGCGATGAGGACCATGAAGCCGAATCGGTGGTCATGAAGCTGATGGCGCACAAGTTTGAGCACCGCACGCAGTTTTCCGATTACGCCATTCTGTATCGCGGCAATCACCAGGCGCGCATTTTCGAGCAGCAACTGCGCAACCACAAGGTGCCTTATACCGTCTCTGGCGGCCAGTCGTTTTTTGACAAGGCCGAAATCAAGGACCTCGTCGCCTACTTGCGCCTGATTGCCAATGAAGATGATGATCCGGCGTTTATCCGTGCCGCCACCACCCCGAAAAAAGGCATAGGCAACACCACGCTGGAACGTCTGGGCGAATATGCCCGCGACCACCATTTATCGTTGTTTGCCGCCGCGTTTGAGGGTGATTTTCAGCGCGAGCTGGGCGCACGCCAGCTGGAAGACCTGCTGACCTTCTGCCAGTACATCAACCGCGTGCAGGACAGGGCCACGCGGGACCCGGCGGGCGAGATGCTAAATGACATGCTGAACGCCATTCAGTACGAGGCTTTTCTTTACGATAGCGAAGAGCCGCGTGCTGCCGAAAGCAAATGGAAAAATGTGCTGGATTTTGTCGGCTGGCTGACTAAAAAAGCCAATGAGGATGAAAAAAACTTGCTGGAACTGACGCAGATGATTTCGCTGATGAGCATGCTGGAAGGCCGCGAAAACGGCGAGCCGGATGCGGTCAAGCTATCCACGCTGCATGCGGCCAAGGGCCTGGAATTCGGCCATGTGTTCCTGATCGGCTGCGAGGAAGGCATACTGCCGCACCGCGAAAGCATAGACACCGACCGCATTGAAGAAGAGCGCCGCCTGATGTACGTAGGCATTACCCGCGCGCAGAAATCACTCAATATCTCCTGGTGCCGCAAGCGCAAGCGCGCAGGCGAAACCGAGAGCTGCGAACCCAGCCGCTTTATCGCCGAACTGCCACATGACGACGTCAAGCATTTTGGCATGCCGGCCAGCGATCCGGTCGCCGCCAAGGAAAATGGCCGCGAACGCATGGCGCAGATACGTGCCATGCTGGCGCAGGCCAAAGAATAGCCGCCACCTTCAACACCGGGCTGAAAACAGGCCGCAACATACGCCGGGATAGCCACACGTGGCTTACCCATTGATTTTAAATACCATATCTTAACGATCAGGAAACCATCTCATGGGTCTTTGGATGCTGGCGCTGGCCGCCGGCGCATTTTGTATCGGCATGACCGAATTTCTGCCCATGGGGCTGTTGCCGGATATCGCGCGCGATTTGCAGGTGTCCATCCCCGCCGCAGGCAATCTGGTCACCGTGTACGCCATGGGCGTGGTGGTGGGCGGCCCGCTGGTGGTAGCGCTCAGCATGCGCTGGCCGCGCAAGGCCACGCTGATTGGCCTGATGGGGGTCTTCAGCCTGGGCAATGCCCTGTGTGCGCTGGCGCCCAATTATGAACTGCTGGCCTTCGCCCGTATTTTCAGTGCCCTGAGCCACGGTTCCTTTTTTGGCATAGGCGCCGTGGTCGCCATCTACCTGGCTCCGCCGGGTCAGAGCTCGCGTGCGCTAGCGCTGATGTTCAGCGGCCTGACGCTGGCCAATGTGCTGGGCGTGCCGCTGGGCACACTGCTCGGCCAGCTCACCAGCTGGCGTCTGCCGTTCTGGACAGTTGCCGCCTGTGGTCTGTTGGCCATGGTAGCGGTGTGGCGCTTTATTCCCGACATCACGGCCATGCCGCGCGCGAACATCCGCGATGAAATGAAAGCCTTGCTGCACCCGCAAACCCTGTTGGCGATGGCCATCACTGCCGTGGGGTTTGCCGGCGTGTTTACCATTTTCACCTACATCACCCCCATCCTCGAAGACCAGTCCGGCCTGAGCCCGCATGCGGTCAGTCTGGTGCTTGTATTGCTGGGCATCGCCGCCACGCTGGGGCTGAATATAGGCGGCAAGTTAGCCGACCGCTGGCTCTTGCCCACCATCGCCGGCTCGCTGCTGGGCATGGCGCTGTTGAGCCTGTTGTTTGCCTGGAGCATGCAATTCACCCTGCTGTCGGTGGCCACCGCTTTTGTCTGGGGCATGGTGGCGTTTGCCGTTGGCCCTGGCTTGCAGACCAATGCCATGCGCCAAGCCGGTGAAGCGCCGTTGATGGCGTCCACCGTCAACCAGAGCGCCTTTAATCTCGGCAACGCCGTCGGCGCCTTCCTCGGTGGCGCGGTGATTCACTTTGGCCTAGGCCTGCAAGCCGTGCCGCTGGCCGCCGCTGTGGTGGCCATTGCCGGCTGCCTGCTCACGTTGTTCAGCATGCGCCGCGGCTGATTGTCCCTCCCCCCGATGACCGCCCGCGGGCGGTCATCGCCTTCGCCTTGGACTGACGCCTCGCCAGTGCAGGGGCGCGCTGCATTTTTACAGCATTTTTACACCCCCACCCCGTTTCATTACGCCATCTTTACACACGCCTGCGTAAGCTCCTGTCCATCCCCCAACCGGGCGTGTGATCGATGGACATTCTCAATATCTCGCTGATTCTGCTGTACCTGCTTGCCAATTACCTGGTGGCTGGGTACTGCCTTTACCTGGGAGCAAAACCATGAACTGGATTTACCTGCTGAGCGGTGCACTTGCCGTGCTGCTGCTGGCTTATCTGCTATATGCCTTATGCAAACCGGAGAATTTCTGATGACTGCAAATGCTTTGCTGCAAGTGGCTATCTATCTGGCTGCGCTGGTGCTGCTGACCAAGCCCATGGGTGTGTACCTGCATCGCGCACTGGAAGGCCGCCTGCCCATTCTGGGCAAGCTGCTGGGCCCGCTGGAGCGGCTGTTCTATCGCATGGCCGGGGTGAATCCGCATCAGGAAATGGGCTGGAAAAGCTATAGCGTCGCCCTGCTGCTCTTTAACGCCGTCGGGGTACTGGCGGTCTTTCTGTTGCAGCGTGCGCAAGGCAGCCTGCCGCTCAATCCGGCGAGCATGGGCGCCATCAGTATTGATTCGGCATTCAACACCGCCGTGAGTTTTGTCACCAACACCAACTGGCAAGGCTATGCCGGTGAAAGCACCATGAGTTACCTCACGCAGATGCTGGCGCTGACCGTGCAAAACTTCCTCTCGGCGGCCACGGGCATTGCCGTGGTGATCGCGCTGATCCGTGGCTTTGCACGCCATTCGGTCAGCACCATCGGCAACTTCTGGGTGGATATGACACGCAGCACCCTGTATGTGCTGCTGCCCTTGTCCATCTTGCTGGCCGTGCTGCTGATGGGGCAAGGCGTGATCCAGAATTTCAGCCCCTATCAGGAGGCACATACGCTGGAGAGCACCACCTACAGCCAGCCCGTGCTCGATGCCCAGGGCCAGCCTGCGCTCGATAGCAAAGGTCAGCCGCAGCAGGAAACTTTGACCCGCCAGGGCCAGACCATCGCCATGGGCCCGGTCGCTTCGCAGGAGGCTATCAAGATGCTGGGCACCAACGGCGGTGGCTTTTTCAATGCCAACTCGGCGCACCCCTTCGAGAACCCGACGCCATTCAGCAATTTCCTGCAGATGCTGGCGATTTTCCTGATACCGGCCGGGCTGTGCTATGCCTTTGGCTTGATGGTGGGTGACCGCCGCCAGGGCTGGGCAATATGGGCAGCCATGGCTGTACTGTTTGTGGCGATGACCACCGTTAGCCTGTGGGCGGAGCAGCAAGGCAACCCGCTACTGACCAGCCTGGGCGTTGACCAGGGCAACAGCGCGCTGCAAGCCGGCGGCAATATGGAGGGCAAGGAAACGCGCTTTGGCATTACCGCCTCAGCGCTGTTTGCCACCATCACCACCGCAGCCTCGTGCGGGGCGGTGAATGCCATGCATGACTCGCTGACGCCGCTGGGTGGGCTGGTACCGCTGTGGCTGATGCAGCTGGGAGAAGTGGTGTTTGGCGGCGTTGGCTCGGGGCTTTACACCATGCTCATCTACGCGGTGATTGCCGTGTTTGTCGCCGGGCTGATGATAGGCCGCACGCCGGAATACCTGGGCAAGAAGATCGAAATTTTCGAAATGAAAATGTCGGCGGTCATCCTGCTGGTCACGCCGCTGCTGGTATTGCTGGGAACGGCCATCGCCGTCATGCTGCCCGCCGGAGTAGCCGGCATTGCCAACCCGGGTGCCCACGGTTTCAGCGAGATTCTCTATGCGGTGTCATCGGCAGCCAATAATAATGGCAGCGCCTTTGCCGGCTTGTCCGCCAATACCCCGTTTTACAACCTGCTGCTGGCGCTGGTGATGGCCGTGGGCCGCTTCGGCATCATCCTTCCCATCCTGGCAATTGCCGGCGCACTGGCCGCCAAAAAACGCATCGCCCCCGGGTTGGGCACCTTGCCCACGCACGGCCCACTGTTCATCGCCCTGCTGATTGGCACGGTGGTGTTGGTCGGCGCGCTGACTTACGTGCCAGCGCTGGCGCTGGGGCCGGTCATCGAGCATCTGCAGATGGTGGCTAGCCACTAATGGCCTCGCCTTCCTACCCTATTCAGGAGTCTTTACGCATGCATTCCCCCAAAGGCCTTTCCATGTTCGATACGCAGCTCATCCTGCCTGCGATCGCCCTTTCCTTCAAAAAACTGGCTCCACAGGTACAGTGGCGCAACCCGGTCATGTTCGTGGTATACCTCGGCAGCATGCTGACCAGCGTGATGTTCATCCAGGCGCTGGTGCTGCAAGCCCACGGTCAGCAGGGTGAGGCGCCCGCGAGCTTCATCCTGGCGATCAGCATCTGGCTTTGGTTTACCGTGCTGTTTGCCAATTTTTCCGAAGCCTTGGCCGAGGGCCGCAGCAAGGCGCAGGCAGCGGCCCTGCGCAGCGCCAAGCAGAATGTGCCCGCCAAAAAACTGGCAAGCGCATCGCGCCAGGCTGCCATTACCATCACCGATAGCCAAAGCCTGCGCAAGGGCGACATCGTGCTGGTAGAAGCCGGCGACATGATTCCGGCGGACGGCGAGGTGCTGGATGGCATTGCCTCGGTCAACGAAGCCGCCATCACCGGCGAATCCGCCCCGGTCATCCGCGAATCCGGCGGCGATTTCAGTGCCGTCACCGGCGGCACCCAGATATTGTCGGACTGGCTGGTGGTGCGCATCAGCGTCAATCCGGGTGAAGCCTTTCTTGACCGCATGATTGCCATGGTCGAGGGCGCCAAGCGTCAGAAAACACCAAATGAAATCGCGCTGACCATCCTGCTGGTGGCGCTCACCATCGTCTTTCTGCTGGCCACGGTCACCCTGCTGCCGTTTTCGCTGTTCAGCGTGCAGGTGGCCGGTGCTGGCGCTCCGGCCAGCATTACCGTGCTGGTAGCACTGGTGGTCTGCCTGATTCCCACCACTATCGCCGGCTTGCTTTCGGCGATTGGCGTGGCAGGCATGAGCCGCATGATGCAGGCCAATGTCATCGCTACCTCCGGCCGCGCGGTTGAAGCCGCTGGCGATGTGGATGTGCTGCTGCTGGACAAAACCGGCACCATCACCCTGGGCAACCGCCAGGCATCCAACTTCCTGCCGGCGCCTGGCGTCAGCGAACAGGCGCTGGCCGATAGCGCGCAACTGGCTTCCCTGGCCGATGAAACACCGGAAGGCCGCAGCATCGTGGTGCTGGCAAAAATACGCTTTGCCCTGCGCGAGCGTGATCTGCAGACGCTACAGGCCGACTTCGTGGCGTTTTCCGCGCAAACCCGCATGAGCGGCGTCAATCTCGGTGAGCGGCAGATACGCAAAGGCGCGGCCTCGGCCATCCGTAGCTGGGTAGAAAGCCAGGGTGGACGTTTCCCCGCTGAAGTCAGTCAACAGGTGGACGAGGTATCGCGGCGCGGCAGCACGCCATTAGTGGTGGCCGAATACGCGCGCGTGATGGGCGTGGTAGAGCTGAAAGATATCGTCAAGGGCGGTATCAAGGAGCGCTTTGCCGAACTGCGCAACATGGGCATCAAAACCGTGATGATCACGGGCGATAACCGTCTCACCGCTGCGGCTATTGCCGCCGAGGCCGGGGTGGATGATGTGCTGGCCGAAGCCACTCCGGAAGCCAAACTGAAGCTGATACGCGAGCATCAGGCCGCCGGCAGACTGGTCGCCATGACCGGTGACGGCACCAATGACGCACCGGCGCTGGCGCAGGCTGACGTCGCGGTGGCCATGAATACCGGCACCCAGGCCGCCAAGGAAGCCGGCAATATGGTGGACCTTGATTCCAATCCGACCAAGCTGATTGAAATCGTGGAAATCGGCAAACAGATGCTGATGACGCGCGGCTCGCTCACCACCTTCAGCATCGCTAACGATATTGCCAAGTATTTCGCCATCATCCCGGCGGCATTCGCCAGCACTTATCCCTCGCTGGCGCAGTTGAATGTCATGCAGCTCGCCAGCCCGGAATCGGCGATTTTGTCCGCCGTGATCTTTAACGCGCTGGTCATCATGTTTCTGATTCCGCTGGCATTGAAAGGTGTGCCCTACCGCGCAGCCAGCGCCGCCAGCTTGTTGCGAGGCAATCTGCTGGTCTACGGCCTGGGCGGCATCGTGGTGCCGTTTGCCGGCATCAAGCTGATTGATCTCACGCTGAGCCTGCTCTAAGCAAGCCATGGCCGATACCCAAAAGACGCTCAAGGAAACGCATATGAAACAGCATTTACGCCCCGCCCTCACCATGTTTGCTGGCTTGAGCCTGCTCACCGGGATTATTTATCCGCTGCTGGTCAGCGCCATCGGCCAGACCGCGTTTGCCCGTCAGGCCAATGGCTCACTGCTCGCACGGGATGGCGAGATCATCGGCTCGCGCCTGATCGGCCAGCATTTCAGCAGCCCCGGCTATTTCTGGAGCCGACCGTCAGCCACCGCGCCCTACCCCAATAATGCCGCAGCGTCGTCGGGCTCCAACCTGGGGCCGCTGAATCCGGCGCTGGCTGATGCCGTCAAGCAACGCGTGGCCGACTTGCAAACCAGTAACACGCAAGCTGCTGATGTTGCAGCAACCACACATCAAGCCGTGCCGGTAGACCTGGTTACCAGCTCTGCCAGCGGGCTGGACCCAGACATCAGCCCGGCCGCCGCCTATTACCAGGCAGCCAGGGTGGCGCAGGCGCGGCAGCTTACGGTGGCGCAAGTGAATGCACTGGTGGCCACGCATATCCAGGGCCGCCAGTTCGGGGTGCTGGGCGAGCCACGCGTCAATGTGCTGGAACTCAATCTGGCGCTGGATGCACTGCGCCCGGCCAAGGCGCTGCCATGAGGCTGACGCTGCTGCCGCTCCGCCATCCTGCCGGCCCGGATGGGACTGCTGACGCCGGGGCGAAATCGCCTATACTGCCAGCATGAATCATCTGCGCCCCGACCCCGATGCGCTGCTGGAAAAACTGCAGCAGGAAGATGCCCGCCAGCGGCGTGGCCGCCTCAAGATTTTCTTTGGCGGTTGCGCGGGCGTAGGAAAAACCTTTGCCATGCTCTCCGCCGCGCATGCGCGCTTGCAGGAAGGCGAAGATGTGCTGGTCGGCGTGATTGAAACGCATGGCCGCCGCGACACGGAACTGCGGCTGCAAGGCCTGCCGCAATTGCCGCTCAAAAGCCTGAACTACCGCGACAAGACGCTGTATGAATTCGACCTGGATGCCGCGCTGGCGCGCCGCCCCGGCCTGCTGCTGGTGGATGAGCTGGCGCACTCCAATGCCGAAGGCTCGCGTCACCCCAAGCGCTGGCAGGATGTGGAGGAGCTGTGCTCAGCCGGCATTGATGTCTACACCACGCTGAATGTGCAGCATCTGGAAAGCCTGAACGATGTCGTCGGCCAGATCACCGGGATCCGCGTGGCCGAAACGGTGCCGGACAAGGTGTTTGACCTGGCCGATGAAGTGACCCTGGTTGACCTGCCGCCGGAAGAACTGCTGCAGCGTCTGCAGGATGGCAAGGTGTATATGGCGCAACAGGCTGACCGCGCCCGCAAGCATTTCTTCCGCAAGGGCAATCTGATTGCCCTGCGCGAGATGGCGCTGCGCCGCACCGCCGACCGCGTGGATGCGCAAATGCGCGAATACCGCAGTGACCAGAGCATACAGCCGGTATGGCAGGCGCATGAGCGCATACTGGTGGGCCTGGGGCCGGGGCCGGAAGCCGAACAGCTGGTCAGAACCGCCGCCAGACTCGCCATCAGCATGAAAGCCGAATGGCTGGCCGCCTATGTGGAAACGCCGGCCTTGCAGACCCTGGGCCATGCCCAGCGCCAGGCCATTGTCGACAACCTGCGGCTGGCACAGACTCTGGGTGCCACTACCACCGCCACGCTGAGTGGCGATGCCGTTAGCCAGGTGCTGCTGGACTATGCGCGCAGCCGCAATGTATCGCGGCTGGTGGTGGGCAAACCCCGGCGTTCACTGTTCATGCGCCTGCTGGTGCCCAGCGTGACCGATCAGCTGGCGAAAGAAGCCAGCGATATTGACCTGCATGTGGTGGTACGCCAGCCGCCGCAACGCCATAAGCCCGCGCCGCAGCACAGCCTGCACCTGGCGGCCAATGCCCATCTCACCGGCCTGAAAAAGCGCGGCTATCTCTGGGCGCTGGCGATCAGCGCCACCACCTCGGTCATCGCCGGCATGCTGCTGCAATATTTTGAGTTATCCAATGTGATCATGCTCTACCTGCTGGGCGTGATGCTGATCTCCATCCGCTACGGGCGCGGCCCCGGCATCCTGGCGTCCATTCTCAGCGTATCGGCGTTTGATTTCTTTTTTGTGCCGCCCAAGCTGTCGTTCACGGTGTCGGATACCCAATACCTGCTGACCTTCGGCATCATGCTGTCGGTGGCACTGGTGATCAGCAACCTGACCTCCAGCCTGCGCTATCAGGCGGTGATCGCCAATTATCGCGAACGCCGCAGCCTGGCGCTGTATGAAATTGGCAAGGAGCTGGCTTCCACCATGACCACGCGCCATATCGTGGATGTCAGCGTGCACCATATCGCCAGCCTGTTTCAGAGCCGGGCCGCCATTCTGCTGCCCGATGCCGATGACAAACTGCAACTGCCAGAGGCCGACCACAGCCATGGCCACACCCTGATCGATATAGACCCTGGCATTGCCCAGTGGACCTACGACCATCAGGAGCATGCCGGTCTCGGCACTAACACTCTGCCTTCCAGTCCCATTCTGTATGTGCCGTTGAAAGCGCCCATGCGCACCCGGGGTGTGCTGGCGATTGTGCCGGAGAACCAGGCCGCCGTGTTTTTACCGGAACAGCGCCAGCTGCTGGATACCTTTGCCGCGCAGATCGCCCTGGCGCTGGAGCGCAAGCATTACGTCGAGGTGGCGCGCGATGCGCTGATTTCCATGGAATCGGAGCGCTTGCGCAACTCGCTGCTGAGCGCCATCTCACACGATCTGCGCACGCCGCTGACTTCTCTGCTCGGCATGGCCGACCAGTTGCGACATGCCGGTGATGCCGATCCCAAACGGCAGACCGCGCTCGATACCCTCTACGACCAGGCCTTCCGCATGCAGCAACTGGTGGTCAATCTGCTGGACATGGCGCGCCTACAGGCGGGCAGCGTGCAGCTCAATAGCCAGTGGCAGTTGCTGGAAGAAGTGCTGGGCAGCGCCTTGCGCGCCATGCAGCCGGTGAGTCAGCAGCATCGTATCCTGGTGGCCTTGCCTGCCGATCTGCCGCTGTTGCAGTTTGATGCCGTTCTGCTGGAGCGCGTGTTCTGCAACCTGATTGATAACGCCTGCAAATACAGCCCGCCTGACACCACCATTCACATCAGCGCCCGGGTGCATCAGGAAGAGGTGTGGATCACGGTGGCCGATGAAGGCCAGGGGCTGCCGGCGGGAATGGAAACCCAGATATTCCAGAAATTCGCGCGCGGCCAGGCGGAGTCGTCCAAACCCGGCGTCGGTCTGGGTTTATCCATCTGCAAGGCCATCATCCAGGCGCATGGCGGCGAATTGTGGGCCGAAGACACGCCGCCGCATGGCACCCGTTTCATTTTTTCCTTACCATTGGGCCAACCGCCCGCTCCACCGCTTGCCGAGGATAGCCCTGCATGACCAGCACCGCCACCGTCATCCTGATTGAAGATGAACTGCAGATTCAGCGTTTCGTGCAGGCGGCGCTGGAAGAGGCAGGCTTTACGGTCTACAGCACCGACAGCGGCAAACAGGGCGTGATTGACTGCGGCACGCGCAAACCGGATGCGGTGATTCTCGACCTCGGTCTGCCGGACATGGATGGCATAGACGTCATTCGCCAGATTCGCAGCTGGAGCCATGTGCCAGTGATCGTGCTGTCTGCCCGCACGCAGGAAGCGCAGAAAGTCAGCGCGCTGGATGCCGGTGCGGACGATTACCTGACCAAGCCGTTTGGCACCGCCGAATTACTGGCGCGCATACGCGCCCAGCTGCGCCGCCAAAGCCGCGCCGGCACGGCCACGCAGGAGAGCATCTTCACCATCGGCAACATTCAGGTGGATCTGGCGAACCGCGAAGTCAGGCGCGGCGATGCCCTCGTCAGTCTCACGCCCATCGAATTCCGGCTTCTGGCGGCGCTGATACGCTATGCCGGACGCGTGGTCACGCAGCGCCAGCTGTTGAAGGAAGTCTGGGGCCCCAGCCATATCGAGAGCGGGCATTATGTGCGGATTTACATGGGGCATTTGCGGCACAAGCTGGAAGCCGACCCGGCACAACCGCGCTATCTGCTGACCGAAACTGGCGTGGGTTATCGCCTGCTGACCGACGCCGATTGAAACCATGCCAGCGGCGATAATGGCGCCCGTGCAGCAAGACGCATTGTAAAAACCCCGTATTTTTCTCCCGCCTGATAGCGTATTCTGCCCAGCCAGCGATGGGAATTGCGGCCCCAACTCACTTACCGGGTGAACTTGTCGGCGTTTATGCTTTCCATTTGAACATCCACCATTGAATAAGAATTGCATGCCAACCCTATTTTCACGCCCGATGTTTCGCACATTCTGGATCACGCTGCTTCTGCTGCTGATCTCGCTGGGCGCATGCGAATTGGCAGGCTGGCCATTTTTGCGTGCGCCGGCGCAGCAGTTCCTCAGCGAAAAGCTAGAGCGCAAGATCGTGCTGACGGCACCATTTGAGCTGCATCTGCTGGGCGGGCTTTACCTGCGGGCAGGCGGACTGAATATCTCCGCGCCCGAGGCTTTCAAGGTGCCGCATTTTGTGGATGTGAAAGAGGCGGAGTTGCGCCTGCGCTACCGCGACTTGCTCAAGCTCAAACCAGGCGATGCCTATCGCATCAAAAGCCTGCGCGTGGAAGAGATCGACGCCCGCGTACTGCGCAATAAAGATGGCGTATCCACCTGGCAATTCAAGAAAGATGACCAGGAGCCTCCGCGCCCATTCCCTATTTTTGAAAACCTGGTGATACACAATGGCACGGCGGTAGTACGCGATGCGCTATCCCAGGCCGACCTGGATTTGCGCTTCAACACGCAGGAAGGTACCGAGCAAACTGCGACGCGACCTGCCAGCGCAGCCATGCAATCCACCGTCGATATCGAAGGCAAGCTGCGCCAGGAGGCTTTGCGCGGTCACCTTGTCACCAGCGGCTTTTTGCCGATTGCCAGTCTCAAGGAAAACAATGACAGCGTGCGCTCTAAAGGCTGGGTGGAATACGGTGGCCTGCGCGCTGACTTTGACGGGCAAGTGGCTGACGCGCTGGGCGAGCAATCCATCAAGGGCACGCTGACCGTCAAAGGGCCGTCACTCAGCCTGTTTGGCCATCTGGTCAGCACGGTGTTGCCCACCACGGCGCCCTTTACCCTGACCACCAGATTGCAAAAGGAAGGCGGCCTGTGGCTGGCCGATGTCACCTCTGCCCATGTCGGTAGCAGTGATCTTACCGGCAAGTTCAAATATGACCTGCGGCCTGAAACCCCGCTGCTAACTGGCGATATTCGCGGCAAGCGCTTTGTGCTGGCCGATCTGGGGCCGGCGTTCGGTACCGCCAGCGAAGCCGAGGCCGGTGAGCATGCGCCACGCACACGCGCCATTCCGGATAAGCCGCTGAACCTGCCGGCCTTGAACAAGATGGACGCCCGCATCAGCCTGCTCATGGACTATGTGGACCTGGGTGCCGCTTTCCAGCGCCCTATCGCCCCGCTGCGTGCCGCCCTGCAACTGGAAAAAGGCAAACTGGGGCTGGCCGATATTGATGCGCGCACCGCCGATGGCAGCCTGTCTGGCATGATCTCGGTGGATGCCAGCAAGCTGAATGGGCTGGAAGCAGACGTCAAAAAACTGCCGCCGGAGGCGATACCAGTGTGGCGTGCCGACCTTACCTGGAAAAACATTGATCTCTATAAATGGCTGAAAGTCTCGCAAACCCAGCGTGAGAATGCCCGAAAAGAAAACCGCCCCGAGCCGCAGCCCTATCTCACCGGCACGCTTAATGGCCGGGCCAAGCTGGATGGCAAAGGCCAAACGACCGCCGAGCTGCTGGGTTCGCTGGATGGCAATATCTTCATGAACGTACGCGATGGCTCGGTCTCGCATCTTATCGTCGAGGCGCTCGGGCTCGATATTGCGCAGGCGCTGGGCGTGATGATACAGGGCGATAGCCCGGTGCCATTGCAATGCGCCGTGATCGACATGCAGGCCACGCATGGGGTACTCAGCCCACGCGTGGGCCTGATGGATACACCGGTGACCCGCGTGCTGACCGACGGACATATCGACATGGGCAAGGAAGCACTGGATCTGCGCCTGGTAGCCAAGCCCAAGAATGTATCGCCGCTGACCGTGCGTTCGCCTATCCATGTCCAGGGCAGCTTTTTGCAGCCCGAGGTGAATATCGAAAAAACGCCGATCGCGCTGCGCGTGGTAGGCGGCATTGCCCTGGGGCTGATCAATCCACTGGCCGCCATTCTGCCGTTTATAGACCCCGGCAATGGCCAGCAGGCGAGCTGCGCCGATGTACTACAACAGCTGAAGCAGGAAAGCGCCTCAGGCAAAACATCGGCACGATAGGCGCATGCGCGCTGCAACCTGTTAAAATGCCGCATGCCTTATATCACGCTCGACCAAGCCAGCCTGGCTTATGGACATTACCCTCTACTTGATCACGCCGATTTTCAGCTCGACCCCGGTGAACGTGTCGGCCTGATTGGCCGCAACGGGGCTGGCAAATCCAGCCTGCTGAAAGTCATCGCCGGCGACAGCAAACTGGACGACGGCACCCTGTGGCGGGCACCCAATGCCCGCGTGGCCTATGTGCCACAGGAACCTGTACTGGAGCCGACCCACACCGTGTTTGAAGCGGTTGCCGAAGGCCTGGGCGACCTGCAGAAAATCCTGCTTGAATACCATCAGGTATCGCACAGCATGGGCAACCCCGATGCCGATCTCGACCAGCTGATGGCCCGCATGCAAGTCTTGCAGCACGAGCTGGATGCCCGCCAGGGCTGGCAGTCGCAAAGCAAGGTCGACGCCGCGCTGAGCCGCCTGGAATTGAACCCGGATGCCCTGATCTCCACCCTCTCCGGCGGCTGGCGCAAGCGCGTGGCCCTGGGCCGCGCCCTGGTGGCAGAGCCCGAAGTTCTGCTACTGGACGAACCGACCAACCACCTGGATTTTGCCGCGATTGAATGGCTGGAAGAGCTGTTGCTCGGCTTTCAGGGCAGCGTACTGTTCATTACCCACGATCGCCGCTTTCTGGATCGCCTGGCGACCCGCATTGTCGAGCTGGACCGCGGCCATCTGACCGATTTCATTGGCAATTACACCCAGTATCTGGTGAAGAAAGAAGAGCTGCTGGCGGTAGAGGCCACGCATGCTGCCAAATTTGACAAGGTGCTGGCGCAGGAAGAAGCCTGGATACGCCAGGGCATCAAGGCGCGCCGTACCCGCAACGAAGGCCGCGTGCGGCGGCTGGAGCAGCTGCGTCTGGAGCGGGCGGCACGTCGCGAGCGCCAGGGCAATGTGAAACTCACGCTGGACAGTGGCGAACGCTCAGGCAAGCTGGTCGCCGAGCTGGAGCATGTCAACAAAGCCTACGGCGACAAGGTACTGGTCAAGGATTTCAGCACGCGCATTCTGCGGGGCGACCGCATCGGCCTGCTGGGTCCGAATGGCGCGGGCAAATCCACCCTGCTCAAGATGATACTGGGCGAGCTGGAACCCGATAGCGGCAGCATACAGCGTGGCACCAATCTGAATGTGGCGTATTTTGACCAGATGCGCGAGCAGCTGGATGAAGAAGCCACGCTGGCCGACACCATCAGCCCCGGCTCCGAATTCGTGCAGATCGGCAATGAGCGCAAGCATGTCATCAGCTATCTGGAAGACTTTTTATTCCCGCCGCAGCGCTCGCGCTCGCCGGTGAAATCGCTCTCCGGTGGTGAGCGCAACCGCCTGCTGCTGGCACGTCTGTTCGCCCGCCCGGCCAATGTGCTGGTACTGGACGAGCCAACCAACGATCTGGATATCGATACGCTGGAGCTGCTGGAAAACCTGCTGCAGGAGTTTGAAGGTACGCTGTTCCTGGTCAGCCATGACAGAGCTTTCCTCGAAAACACCGTCACCCAGGTGATTGCGTTTGAAGGCCATGGTGTACTGGATGAGTTTGGCGGCGGCTATGACGACTGGTATCGCTACAAGCAACAGCAGGCAGCCAACCTGGCAGCCGGGAAAACCCGGGCTGCCAGCACACCTGCCGCGACCAAACCAGCAGCGGCCAAACCGGCGGCCAATCGCCTCAGCTTCAAGGAAAACCGCGAACTGGAAGAGCTGCCCGGCCGTATTGAGCTGCTGGAAAAGGAACAGGCCGAGATCAATGTGTCACTCGCCAACCCTGACCTTTACCGCGAAAACCCCGAGCAGGTAAAAACCCTGCAAGCGCGGCTGGATGAGCTGACTTCAGCCATTGATGCCGCCATGCAGCGCTGGGAAGAGCTGGAAAGCAAGCGTTAAACTCCGCTCCATTTGCAGGCAACAAAAAGCACACGTGGAAATGCGTGTGCTTTTTTTATTTGCAGGCCCTCACGCCTGCCAGTACGGAACTCCTGATCAGAAATTGTAGATCAGGGTAGCGCGCGCCGCCGTGGGAGAACCCGGTGTGATGTTGTTATTGTTGTGGGCGTAGAGGTAATACTCCTTGTTCAGGATATTCTCGATATTGACCTGCAGGCGCAGGTTTTTATCGAGTTTGGCGTAAACTGCGCCGTCAAAGCGTGCGTAGCCAGGCAGCTGCACGGTATTGTCAAACGAGGTATACATCTCGCTGCGGCTGATGGCACCAAGGGCAACACCCCAGGTTTCATTAATGTCGTAGCGGTTCCATAGCGAGAAGGTATTGCGTGGCGTATTGGGTGCGCTGGCCCCATCGGCACCGACGCTGGTCGTGTCCACCAGCTCGGCTTTTTGCAGGGTGTAGGCGCCAATCACATTCCACTTGTCGGTAATCCGGCCCAGTGCGCTCAATTCAAAGCCCTTGGTATCCTGACCATCCACCAGGGCGGATGTGGTAGCACTGGTCGACACCGCGACATTGGTACGTTCCAGCTTGAACAAGGCGGCATTGATTTCCAGACCGGGTTTTACTTCCCACTTGGCGCCGACCTCGGTGTTCTTGAATTTTTCCGGATCAAACGTGCTGGTGACTACTGTCAGCGAGGTCAGCTGGTCGCCTGCGCGTGGCACATAGGACTGGCTGTAACTGGCATACAGCGAGACAGGCTCAACAGGCTTGTAGATCAGGC
>DATMSO010000025.1:0-3042 GCA_035565335.1 Methylovorus sp. | reverse complement strand
CCAGACCAGCCATGCGGAATACGCCAAGATTGTTGACCCCGACTACACCGGCATCAACCAGCTCTATATCGACTGGACCGGCATCAAGAACAACCGCGTGCGCCTGGGCCGCCAGCAGATCAATCTGGACAATGTGCGCTTTATTGGCGACATCGGTTTCCGCCAGGTCATGCAGGTGTTTGATGGTGTGAGCCTGCTCAACAAGACCATCCCCAATACGGAAGTCTTCGTGGGGCATATGGAGCGCGTCAAACAGATCACCACCGAGACCCGCGACAACGGCGCGCTGGAAATCCTCAACGCCAAATATCGCCTGTCACCTACCGAGTTTCTAGTAGGTTATGGCTACTTCTCCGGCTTTGATGACCTGGGCTACGGCCGCGGCTGGTTTGGCAATGCTGCTGGTACTGGCGGGGTTGCCCAGGGCAAGAACGGCAACATCAACCAGAATGCCGACCAGGGCAACAAGATTTTGGGTCTGCGCCTGGATGGCGTGCATCCGTTCAACCCCAACCTGCGTGCGCTTTACACCGCCGAATACGCCAAGCAGACCGATTACAGCGGTGGCGATTCGCGCATCGACGCGCATTACTACAAGCTGGGCGGCGGCGTTGGCATTGATAACTTCAGCATCCGCGCCGATCAGGAGCTCTTGTCCAGCAACAACGGCCAATACGCCTTCCAGACCCCGTTTGGCACCAACCACCTCTTCCAGGGCTGGGTCGATAAATTCCTGACCACGCCGGTAGAAGGCATACAGGACACCTTTGTCACGGCCACTTATAAATGGGGCGATTTCCTGTTCTTTGCCGATTACCACATCCTCAAATCCGACGAACGCTTCAACACCGTGGGCGGTGGCTTTGGCAACAAGTACGGCACCGAGTGGAACACCGCCGTCACCTACAACGTGAACCCGCACCTGGTCACCAAGCTGGAATACGGCAAATACACCGAGGATGACCATTACACCCTGCTGCCAGCCGCCGATACCACCACGGGCAATCGCGGGCGCATTCGCGATACCGACAAGCTGTGGCTGACGGTGATGTACAGCTTTTGAGCAGGATGATTTTTTAATGATGCATTGCAACAAGCAAGGATGATGGAGATGGCAGGCAAGGTATATCTGATAGGTGCCGGCCCGGGCGACCCGGAGCTGATCACGCTCAAGGCGCTACGGGCGCTGGAATCCGCCGATGTGGTACTGGTGGATGACCTGGTGAATCGTGCCCTGCTGGCGCATGCGCCGCAGGCGCGCATCGTCGAGGTAGGCAAGCGCGGTGGCTGCAAATCCACCCCGCAGCACTTTATCAACCGCCTGATGGTATCGCTCGCCGAGCAGGGCCAGACCGTAGCCCGGCTCAAGGGCGGCGATCCATTTCTGTTCGGGCGCGGCGGTGAAGAAATGCTGGAGCTGCGTGCCGCCGGCATTGCCGTCGACATCATCCCCGGCATTACCAGCGGCATTGCCGCAGCCGCCGCCATCGGCGTGCCGGTGACGCATCGCGAGTATACGCACGGCGTCACCCTGGTGACCGGCCATACACGCGATGGCGATCAACCCAACTGGCAGGCGCTGGCTGCGGGCGGCACCACGCTGGTGATCTACATGGGCATGAAGCATCTGGCCAGCATTGTCAGCGAGCTGCTGGCAGCCGGCTTATCCGCCGAGACAGCGGCGGCAGCCATCCAGCAGGGCAGCCTGCCGGAGCAGCAGCAAGTTGTCACCAGCCTGGGCATGTTGCCCATGGCGGTGAAACAGGCGGGCCTGGGTAGCCCGGCCATTATCGTGGTGGGCGATGTAGTGCGCCTGGCACAACTGAACCTGGACGTGGCAGCCGTTGCTGTTGCGTGATTTTTAAGAGGTAGGAGAAACGTATGAAAAAAATGAAACTGGTCGTCGTCGGCAATGGCATGGCCGGCATGAGAACCGTAGAAGAGCTGCTTAAGATAGCCCCGGATCTCTATGAAATCACCGTGTTTGGCGATGAGCCGCACCCCAATTACAACCGTATCATGCTCTCGCCCGTCCTGGCTGGCGAGCAGACCATTGATGACATTATCCTGAACAGCCGCGAATGGTATGCCGAGCACAACATCACGCTGCATACCGGCAAGCGCATTGTGAAGATAGACCGCACGCGCCGCATCGCCTATGCCGAAGATGGCACCGAGGCCGAATACGACCGCATGCTGCTGGCCACCGGCTCTACGCCTTTCATGCTGCCGATTCCCGGCAAGGAGCTGGATGGCGTGATCGGTTTCCGCGACATCAAGGACGTGGACACCATGATAGACACCGCCAAAACGCACAAGCATGCGGTGGTGATTGGCGGCGGCCTGCTGGGGCTGGAAGCCGCCAATGGCCTCAAGATTCAGGGCATGGACGTGACCGTGGTCCACCTCAGCAGCTGGCTGCTGGAGCGCCAGCTGGACAAGACCGCCGGCAAGATGCTGCAAAAATCGCTGGAATCCAAGGGCCTGAAATTTCTGCTGGAAAAGCAGACCGAGCAGATTCTGGGCGAAAACGGCCGCGTGAGCGGTGTGCGCTTCAAGGATGGCAGCGAGATTGCCGCCGATCTGGTGGTGATGGCCGTTGGCATACGCCCCAACTATGCGCTGGCCGAATCCGCCGGCATCCATTGCAACCGCGGCATTGTGGTGAATGACACCATGCAGACCTATGACCCGCGCATCTACGCTGTGGGCGAATGCGTGGCGCACCGTGGTATCAGCTACGGCCTGGTGGCTCCGCTGTTTGAAATGGCAAAAGTCTGCGCGACTCACCTGGCAAATTTTGGCATAGGCCTCTACAAGGGCTCGGTCACCTCCACTAAACTCAAGGTCACCGGTATTGATCTCTTCTCCGCTGGCGATTTCAGCGGCACCGAAGGTTCAGAAGAAATTGTTTTACACGATGCAGTTGGCGGGGTTTACAAAAAACTCGTCATCAAAGATGACAAAATCATCGGCAGCGTGCTCTATGGCGACACCACCGACGGCAGCTGGTACTTCCAGCTGCTGCGCGATGGCAAGCCT
>DATMSO010000024.1:0-18091 GCA_035565335.1 Methylovorus sp. | reverse complement strand
CTCGACTGGGATCGCCGCGGGAATGCCCGTTTGCTGGATGGCGATGTCGGTACCACAGGAGACTTCGGTCAGGGTGACGGTGACTTCCAGCGCGCCAGGCAGGTTGGGATCATCAAAGCGGTCGGTGTAGCGCAGTTTTGTATCAGGAATCAGCTCCAGGTATTCGCCACTGAAGGCATGTTCGCTTCCCGTGCTGAAGTTGGTGAAAGACATGCGAAATGTGCCACCGGTTTTGGCTTCCAGATGATGAACATTGCAAGTGAAGCCGTAAGGAGGCAGCCACTTCGCCAGGGCGTCTGCATTGAGAAAGGCTTGATATACCCGCTGCGGTGGCGCCCGAAATACACGATGCAAATTCACGGTACCGGTTGTCATGAGACATACTCCTTTCATTGCATGGAGATGAAAGAACAGGCAGTTTAGCGCAGGCTGCACACGCGAGGAAATGCAGGTTTTTGCCGTGCTGCTGAGGCTGTGTTCATAAGGCCGGGTGTTAAGATAGGTTAATGTAAGCCGACTGTAAGTCGGCGGAAATACGCTTTTGGTTTATTTTGGCAAGGGGATCGTCATGCGGGTTTTGCTAGTGGAGGACGACGCCGTACTCGGTGATGCCATTCATCGCTCGCTGATCAAATCCGGCTACGCGGTGGACTGGACGCAGGATGGGCAGCAGGCGGATGTGGCGCTGCATGAGCAGGTATACGATGCCGTGGTGCTGGATCTGGGCCTGCCGCGCATGGATGGGCTGGAGGTGTTGCGACGCTTGCGCCAGCGCAAGCAGCTGGTGCCGGTGGTGATACTCTCGGCGCGCGAAGGGCTGGATGACCGTGTGCACGGGCTCGACCTGGGCGCGGATGATTACCTGACCAAGCCTTTCAAACTGCCGGAGCTTGAAGCGCGCTTGCGGGCGCAGATACGCCGCAGCCACCAAGTGGTGACCTCGTATATCGATTTTGGCCCCATGCGCTTTGAAAGCACGGATAGAACCGTGACGGTGAATGGCGTGCTGGTGGAGTTTTCACAGCGTGAATTAAGTGTGCTGGAAGCGCTGATTCTGCGTAGCGGGCGCGTGGTGAGCAAAGAGTCTCTGGTCGAAAACCTCTGCAACTGGGATGTGGATGTGGGCAATAATGCCATTGAAGTCTATGTGCACCGCTTGCGCAAAAAGCTGGAACCCTATGGCATCCTGATCCGCACCGTGCGTGGGCTGGGGTATCTGCTGGAGAAACAGTCGGCATGAAGTCGCGTTTTTCGGTACGCCGCCAGCTGCTCAAATGGTTGTTGGTGCCATTGCTGATATTGATCGCGGTGGATTCCACCATCCTCTATCGCATTTCGCTGCATTTTTTGCGCAAGGCGTTCGACCATGCGCTCTACGACACGGCCTATGATGTGTCGCAGATTCTCACCCAGAACCGGCTGAATAACGCTCAGCTGGAGCTGAAGCCGGAAGTGCGAAGCATGCTGCTCTCCAGCCAGGATGATGCGATGTATTACAGCGTATACGATCCGCAGGGCCGTTTTCTGGGCGGCGACAAGACGCTGCCTTACCAGACGCCACAGAGCTGGCAGCGCAAGGTGATGTTTTTTGTTGGCGGGCATGTGGCCGGGCAGGATGTGCGCGTGGTGTCCATGCCAGCTGAGATCCCCGGCGATCAAGGCGATGAGTCCGTGCGCATCCAGGTTGCCGAAACCCGCAACCGACGTCAGCATCTCGCCAGCCAGATACTGCTGGGTATTCTGGTTCCGCAATTGCTGCTACTGCTGGTGGCCGTGGTGCTGATGTGGTTTGGCATCGGGCGTGGCTTGCGTCCCTTGTGGGATCTGCACTCCGCGCTTGCCCAGCGCTCCCCGCGCGACCTAAGCCCTGTGCAGCTTAAGCAGGTGCCAGAAGAAGTCAGCATGCTGGTGGAGTCCATCAATCAGCTCATGCAGCAAGTGCAACGTTTGCTGGAATCGCAAAACCGCTTTATTGCCGATGCCGCCCACCAGCTGCGCACGCCATTGGCTGGCGTCATGGCGCAGACCGAGCTTGCGCAATATGAAACCAATCCGGATGCCTTGCAAAAGAGCCTGGCCAATATCGCCATGAGTACCGAGCGGCTGGTGCATATGGTCAATCAGCTATTGATACTGGCGCGGGCCGAGCCCGAGGTGATGCGCGCTATCCAGATGCATGTGCTGGACCTGCGTGCCCTGGCGCAGCATGTGACTGGCGACCTGATCTCCCTAGCCTTGCCGCGGAATATTGATCTGGGATTTGAAAGCGAGCTTGCGCACGCCTGGGTGCTGGGCGATGCCACCAGCCTGGAAGAAATGCTGTCGAATCTGGTGGATAACGCCATACGCTATAGCGATGAAGGCGGCCGGGTCACCGTCAGCCTGACGCGCGATGATCAGGGGTTTGTGCTGAGCGTGGAAGACGACGGCCCAGGCATACCGGAGGATGAGCGCGAAAAGGTATTCGAGCGCTTTCATCGTGTGATTGGCACCGAACAGCCCGGCAGTGGGCTGGGGCTGGCGATCGTGCTGGAAATTGCCCAGGTGCATGGGGCGACAATACAGATGCAGGATGCCACGCCGGAGGGCGGCTTGCGTATCTCCTTGCGCTTTGCTGATCGTAGTGCAGAGGCGCCGGTGCTGGTATCGGCGAACTGAATCGGGCTGGTGCGCCAGCCCAGGCGGCGTAATGCCTGATCTGGCTGGCGGAGAATATATCCGGCTAAAAATGCTCGAAGGTCTGTACCACATCCCGCTCAAATTCATCCGCGGGTACCGGCTTGCTGAACAGATAACCCTGGTAGGCATCGCAGCCATAGTTATCCAGAAACTCGCGCTGGCTAAGGGTTTCCACTCCTTCCGCAATCACCTGCAGGTTCAGGCTCTTGCCCAGGGCAATAATGGTGCGAGCGATCACGGCATCATTGGGGTCGGTCAGCACATCACGCACAAAGGACTGGTCGATCTTGAGCTGGTCCAGCGGCAGCAGTTTCAGGTAAGACAGCGACGAATAGCCAATGCCGAAGTCGTCAATCGAGAAGCCGACACCGATGTTTTTCAGCTCGGTCATCTTGGCGATCACATCTTCAATATTGTTCACCATCAGGCTTTCGGTCAGCTCCAGTTTCAGGCGTTTGGGGTTAGCGCCCGTCACATTAAGCACCTCGACAATCTGATCGACAAAATCCATCTGGCGCAGCTGTTTGGCGCTGACGTTCACCGCCAATGTCAGCTTGGAGGTCAGTGGTTGCTGTGCCCACAGCACCAGCTGCTTGCACGCCGCATACATGACCCAATTGCCCACGCTCACGATCAGGCCGCTATCTTCGGCCAGCGGAATGAAGGTGCTGGGCGGTATCATGCCGCGCCTGGGGTTGCGCCAGCGCAGCAGCGCCTCGGCGCCAAGCAGGCGGCCCTGGTTATCTACCTGCGGTTGATAGCATAAAAAGAATTCATCGTTGCGCAGGCCATTGCGCAGGTCTTCTTCCATCTCCACGCGATCGGCGATCAGTGCCTGCATTTCCGGATCAAAAAAGCGGATCACATTGCGGCCTGCCGCCTTGGACTGGTACATCGCCAGGTCGGCACGTTTCAGGATTTCATCCACCGTGGTGGGCTGCTGGTCAAACAGCGTTACGCCGATACTGGCGCTGGTGTGGTGCTCATAGCCGCTGAACTGGAAAGGATGGGCAAAGCTGATCAGTATTTTTTCGCTGACCAGGCGGGCCTGCGCGGCCGCTTCCTGATGATTGCCGCTGAGCTCGTGCAGCAGCACGACAAATTCATCTCCACCAAAACGCGCCACGGTATCGCTTTCGCGCAGGCACCCGGCGATGCGCATGGCCACCTGTTGCAACAGCATGTCGCCCAGGTCGTGCCCCATGGTGTCATTCAGGGTTTTGAAGTTATCCAGATCAATGAACAGCACCGCGCCGGATTTGCTGGTGCGTGCCGAATAAGCGAGGGTGTGTTCCAGCCGGTCTATGAACAGCTGGCGATTGGGCAGGCTGGTCAGGGAATCATAAAACGCCAGGTGCTGGATGCGGCTTTCGGCCACCTTTTGCGCGCTGATATCCTGAATCGCGCCTTCGAGACGGGTAATGTTGCCATGCGTGTCATACACCGCCTGGCCAATAATGCGTATCCACAGCAGTTTGTCCTTGCAGGTGAGGATGGGCAGTTCCTCATCAAAGCTATCGCCTTTTTGCAGGCACTCTTCCAGCGCCTGCACAATGCGGCTGCGCCACTCTTCAGGATAAAACCCCAGCGCGCTATCCAGCGTCGGTACAAATTCGGGTGGGCACTCGTGGATGTCGAGTACCTCTTCAGACCAGTAAAGATTTTTTTCCGGCAGGGTCAGTACCCAGCTGCCCACGCGGGCCATGCGGCTTGATATCTTGAGATAAGCTTCGGTTTGCTCGCGTCTGGCAATTTCGGCATGCAGAGCTTCGGTCCGCATGCGCACCTGGCGCCGCATCTGCACGTTCCATAGGATCACCAGCATCACGCACAGCAGGGTAGCTGCTACACCAAAGGCAATCCAGCGCGTATTCAGGGTGTTGGGCGTAGTGGCGTAGTGGTAGATGAATTTGCGGGGCTGGTAGTTATCCGGCACCAGTTTCAGGCGCACCAGCAACTGCGCGATATGGCTCCAGCGCTCGGTATTCATGTGGCCCATGTCCACGATATCGGGCATCACCAGTGGCCGCATGCTCTTGGCTTCAGCCAGTAGTGAATCCTGGGTGGCGCCGCTTTCTTTTACCCCAGGCAATTGCAGAATCAGATCGGCGATTTCTTCCGGGTTGTCAAAGGCATAACGCCAGCCCTTCAGGGTCGCTTTCAGGAAGGCATCTGCACGCTCGGGGTGGGATTCAATTTCGCTGCGCGAGGTAAACAGCGTGTCTCCATAAAAATCCACGTCGTAATCGATGGTGCTGATGATGGCAGGCTCGATGCCGCGGGCGCGCAAACGGTAGGGTTCATTGGTGGCATATGCCGCCATGGCATCCACCTTGCCGTTGATCAGGTCATCCAGGCTGCCGGAGTGCGGCACAAAGTTAACACTCGTCGGGTCCAGGCCGGCTTTCAGCATCATGGCGTCAAACTGCACAGCGCTGAGGTCATGCTTCATCATGACCGATTTGCCCATGAGGTCAGCCAGGCGGTGAATGTTGCTTTCTTCGCGGCTAAGGATAATAAAAGGGGAGTGTTGGAAAATCGCGGCCATGGCGACCACCGGCTTGCCATGCATGTGGGCCAGCAGGAGGTCGGCGTCACTGATGCCGTATTGCACGCTGCCATTCAGCACCGCATCCAGCGCCGGTTTGCCCGGACCACCTTCGATGATGTTCACATCCAGCCCGGCATCCTTGTAGAAGCCTTTGGCTTGGGCGGCGTAGTAGCCTGCAAACTGGAACTGATGGTGCCACTTGAGCTGCAGGTTGACCTTGCTGGTGTCAGCCCATGCTGTCTGGGCAAAAAGGCAGGCAAGCACGGCCAGTTTTGTGCACCAGAAGACTTTTTTAGTTATATCCAACGCTGACGTTCGGAATTTCATTGGCGCGGCAAAACCCATCGATTTGTCATGATTATTCTGAACGCGAAGAGGGCAGGAAGCCAGACCGATATTCGCGCATGCTAATCGCGAATATATAGAATTAATGCGAAGAATTAAAGTGTTTTCATTGGCTTGTTCAGGGTTTTACATCTAAAAGCTTAGAATTCTTATGCGTACTTCTTTGGTAGTACGCCTTCAAGAGAATTTTTGTCCCCCGGTGATTTGGCTATCGTGATGCCAAGTTCAACACCGCATCAAATTTTAAAGGGGACATCCACATGGCAAGAAATTCCATCCTGAATGAACGGCATCGCGCACTCGGCTCCAGGCTCGATGGCGACACCTGGAACGACATGCCGATTCCGTGGAGCTACAACAGCAGCGTGCACGATGAAGTGGTGGCCGTGCGCAGCAAGGCAGGCTTGTACGATGTATCGGCACTTAATATCGTTAAGGTCAGCGGCCCGGATGCCGAAGCCGTGATAGACCAGCTGGTGGCGCGCGATATCACCAAGCTTGTGCCCGGCTGTTCATTGCTGGCAGCCGAGGTGGATGACAACGGCGCGCTGTGTGATGACATCATGGTGATCCGCGATTCGGCGACTGATTTCCGTCTTTCCCATGGCAGCGGCAAAACACCGGAGCAATTGAAACGTTTGTCCGCCGGCAAAAACGTCACCGTCACGCCTGATCTGGACGTGCATATTCTCTCGCTGCAAGGCCCGTTGTCGCTGGACATCCTGGCGCCGCATCTCAGCTTTGATCTTGCCGGCCTGCCTTATTTCCGCCATGTACCCACCGTGCTGTTTGGCAAAAATGTGGTTATTGCCCGCGGCGGCTACTCCGGCGAGCGTGGCTATGAGGTCTATTGCACCACTGCCGATGCGGTATTCCTGTGGGACAAGATCCTCGAAGTCGGCGCCCCGTTTGGCGCGATTCCCGCCTCGTGGAATTCACTGGAGCTGACCCGTATTGAAGCGGCTTTGCTGTTCTTCCCATTTGAAATGCCGGAAGGCGACACCACGCCGTGGGAGGTCAACATGGGCTGGGGCGTGGATCTGGATAAAAAGGGCGATTACATCGGCAAGGCCGCTGTGCTCAAGCTGAAAGGCCGCGAGCGGGTAAAACATGTGGGCCTGGTTTGCCGCAGTGCAGCGGCAATGGAAGCCGGTGCCAAGCTGTACAAAGATGGCAAGGAAATCGGTGTGATCACCAGCGCCAGCTACAGCCGCTATCTGATGCTGTCGCTCGCCATGGCGCATGTGAAACCGGAGCTGTCTGCCATCGGCACCACGCTGGAAGTCCACAACAGCAGCGGCGTCTGCAAAGCCTATATCGCCCCTACGCCGTTCTATGACCCCTTGCGCCTGCGCACCCATCCCGAGGGCGTTTGAGCCTAACAGGTCAGGAGAACATATCACGATGGAACGCGGTTACTGGATACGCAGCAAGCCGGTCTACACGGCGCTGCTCTGGAACACAAAAGCCACAGCGCATGCCGTGCTGGCTGCCGGCGAAGGCGGCCTGGCGGTAGTGAAGCTATTTCAACAAGCCCTGCCCGAGCAGGGGATCACGGTGTTTTACTCGCCGGCAGGCGCCAGCAAGGATTACCTGCCCGCCTTGCAAGCAGCGGCAGGGGCTGATCTGCAGGTATTCGAAACGACAGCGGCCCTGCTTGAGGCCTGGACCCGTTACCTCGCCAGCGCCCGCATGGGTTTGCGCATTTATAGCGCCGGCACCGAGAAATTTATGTGGGAGGTGACCGACGCCGCCGAAGCCTTCGGCATTCTCAATAACGACGTCATGAAAGAGCTGACCGGCTCTCTGGCACGCTCGGTGTACTGCGTGCATTGCAAGTCGCTCACGCATGAGGTCACCTCCAATATCGCCACCTGCTCAGGCTGTGGCCGCCACCTGTTTGTGCGTGACCATTTCTCCCGGCGCATGGGCGCCTACATGGGGCTGATGGTCGATGCCGAAAATCCTGGCGAAGTACCCGAGATCGAGGAGATTTATCCATGAGTCAGTTACAGGTCAAAGTGGCTGCCATCGACGATGTCAGCGCCGGCGTACGTCACTTCACGCTGGTGGATGCGCATGGCGGCGAACTGCCGGCCTTTTCAGGTGGCAGCCACATTGTGGTGACCATGCCGGCGCCGGGCCGCACCTATCGCAATGCCTATTCGCTGCTAAGCTCGCCGGAAAACCGCGCGCATTATGAAATTGCCGTTCACCGGCAACCGCAGTCGCGTGGCGGCTCCATCTACATGCACGAACAGGTCAAGGTTGGCAGCGTGCTCGACATCAGTTATCCGGTGAATCTGTTTGCCCTGTCGCGCGTGGCCAAACATCACCTGCTGATTGCCGGAGGCATCGGCATCACGCCTTTCATGGCGCAGATTCATGATCTTGAACGCCTGGGCGGCGATTACAGCCTGCATTACGGTTTCCGCTCGCGTGAACATGCTGCCTTTGCCGATGCGCTCAAGGCGCGCGTCAGCCAGCGCGCGGTGTGTTACGACGAAAGCCTGGGCCAGCGCATGGATTTTGACGCCCTGTTGCGCGCCCAGCCTTTGGGCACCCATGTGTATGCCTGCGGCCCGCAAGGCATGGTCGAAGCGCTGGTCAGCACTGCGCGTGCCCTGGGCTGGCCCGAGCATCACATCCATAGCGAGCAGTTCCTGGCGCCGCCGGTGGGTGAGCCTTTCACCCTCAAGCTCAGCAAGTCCGAGCTTGAAATCACCGTGCAAGGCGACATGAGCATGCTGGAAGCCATGGAAGCAGCGGGTGTGGATGCGCCCTCGCTATGCCGTGGCGGTGCCTGTGGCCGTTGCGAACTCGAGGTGCTGGGCACCGATGGCGAGCTGCAACACCACGACCACTACCTGAGCGACGCCGACAAGGCCAGCGGCCGCAAGATCATGCCCTGTGTCTCCCGCGCCAAATGCGGTTATCTGGAACTCAACCTTTGAGGAATGCTGTCATGAGCCTCGCTTTCAAGCAGGAAACCTTTCGCGACGACTACACCTTCCGCAATTCGCCGGAAGCCATACGCCGTTTTCCATTTCCTTTCCCCGAAGACCAGTACATGTACTCGGTCAACATTGAGCCGCACACGCCCGGCCCCAAAGGCGCAGTCACCGAGTTTACGCTGGATGTGGATGAGCACTACGTGGCCGAATGCCGCGACAAGGCCATCACCCTGGAGCAGGACCCGGGCCGCTGTGCCTCGCTGCCGCACATGATGGATGCTGAATGGGATTTTCTCGAATTCACGATGGAAAGCCTGGCGCGCGATTATCCCGAGCAATTCAGCCTCAGCAAAAACGGCAAGGAATGGACCTGGGTCAATCGTCCGCTCGGTCTTGAGCAATCATTTGTGTTTGGCGACGCTGCTACATTGCCCATGGGGCCGTTTGAATATATGGGGCGCCAGGTGCAAGGCGACTTTGTGCTGCTGGATCAGCGCGAAGACACGCTGTTTGCCGATGCCGGCATTGTCACCAGCCAGGCTGACTGGTCGCTGGCTTTTAATGTCGGCATGTCCTGGCATGAATGGCATGGCCCGGTGCCGCAAGTCACCAAACTGGGCGTGATGGACCGTGCGCTGAAATTCCTGATGAGCCTGCAGCAGGGTAATCCGGTGCGTCGCCTCAACTGGACCATGACCATCAACCCGCGTCTGGATACTTCACCGGAAAACTACCCGCTATGGGGTGGCGACCGTAACAAGGTCAATGCCCAGAATGCCGGCGAGCTTGCGCATCTGCGTGTCGAGCTGCAAACCCTGTTCCGCATGCCGCGCAGCAATGCCATCGTATTCAGCATCCGCTGCTATCTGATCAGCATGGAAGAAATGGCGACCTATCCACGCTGGGCCAAACGCTTTCACCGCGTGCTGCGCGATCTTCACCCTGATCTGGTGGAGTACAAGGGCATTACCAAATACCAGCAGGCCGTGGTGGCCTGGCTATCCAGATTCGACGACGGCGCCGACATCGGCATTGGTACCCAGCCCGAATAGGCCGCCATCGTTACCGGGCAATTCCATTTGCATTTATCTTTAATCATAAAGGGGAACGTAATGCACCATTTCAAGCGTCTGAGTGTGGCCGGTCTTGTGGCCTGCAGCCTGTTCAACCTGCCGGCCCAGGCGGCAGATGAAGCTGCCGCTGAGGCTTCACCACATACCCTGACCAGCAACATCGGCTTTTTTGGTCAGTATGTGTTTCGCGGCATCACCTACACCAATGAGCGCCCCGCAGTGCAAGGCGGTTTTGACTACGCTCACTCCAGCGGTCTTTACCTGGGCGTCTGGGGCACCAATGTCGACAAGAATGCGCTCTACGGCAATACGCTCGAAGTCGATATCTATGGCGGTTATCTGCATCAGTTCACGCCGGATCTCAGCCTGAACGTCGGTTTCCTGCAGTTCTACTATCCTGACAATGAGAAGATTGCCGGCCAGTCACCCAACACCACCGAGCTGAATGGTGCCCTGGGCTACAAGTGGTTCACGCTCAAGTACTCGCGCGCCATGACCGATTTCTTCGGCTATAACACTAAGTCGATTGGGGGCACGCTGGGTCACGGTGATACCAAGGGCACGGATTACATCGAGCTCAATTTCAACTACAAGCTGCCGGTGCAGGACATCAATCTGGTGGCGCATGCCGGTCACCAACGCGTGGAAAACTATGGCGATCTCAGTTATAGCGATTACCTGATTGGTCTAAACAAGGACTTTTCGATCGCCAACAGCACGGGCTGGAACGCCGGGTTTAACTACACCGGCACCAATGCCGATGGCGATTTGTGGGTAGATGCCAAGGGTCGCAAGACCGGCGATGACCACCTGGTGTTGTTCATCAAGCGTACGTTCTGATCTGCCCCTAATTGAGGTTGGATGGATAGAAAGAGGGCGTTGCAGAACGCCCTCTTTTATTGGCGGTAAGCGTTACATGCGCTCAGTTTTATTGGCCCTGGGGAATGGGCTGTGACTGGATCAGCTGCTGGATATCGGCAATCAGTCCTGCCGGGGCATCGTCATCGCTGATGTGGGCGATAAAGCCTTCCAGCGCCAGCAGTTCACCCGCACTGGAGTAAACGCCCTTGCCTTGCTCCCATACCCATTTGATATGGCCGGCGCGGGTAATGATGCGATACACCAGCTGGAATTTATCCTGCATGGCGATTTTTTCCTGCACGTGCTGCCAGGCGGATTCGCGGTCTTCGTGGTGGATGATTTCCACATAGGAGAAGCTGAGGTTGTTGATCATCTCGTGCGCTTCGTAGCCGGTGACTTCGGCACAGCCATCGCTGACGAATTCAAAGCTCCAGTTTCTGTCGTTCTTGCAGCGATAGATCATGCACGGGGCGTTGTTGATCAGCATGCTGAGCGAGCGGCGGTTGGTGCGCAGGCTGGCTTCGGCCTGCTTGCTGTGGCTGATGTCGGTGAGCGTGCCCACCACACTGGAGCGCTCGCCCTTGACCGACGAGGTGTTGCGCGCGCGCAGTTCCACCCAGTGCGAATCGCCATTTTTGCTGATGACGCGGGCTTCCAGCAGACAGCGGCTGCGCTTGCCCTGAATCAGCGAATGCAGGCGCGCTTCCACCAGCGGTTTGTCTTCGGGGTGAATAAAGCTCAGCAACGGTTTTTGCAGGCAATCTTCCACATGGAAATCCAGCAGCCCTTGCCAGGAAGGGTTCAGGAACAGAATATTCTGTGCCGTATCCACCTGGAACACGACTTGCTCGATCTGATTGACCAGCAGATGATAGGGAAACTGCTCGCGAAACGTGGCTCCTGGCGTGTCATGCGCGGAGACGGCCGAAAACTGCAGCAATAGCTGCTCATTGTCTGGCGCTTCGCTGATAGGCGAGGCTGAGATATGCACCGGCAGTATCGAGCCATCCAGGCAGAGCAGCCGCAGGCGTTGCGTGGATTTCTTGTCATGCTCGGGCGTGGCCAGCAGCGCTGCCAGGGTCTGGTGATCGCCAGGGTGGATGACATTGGTCAGCGGCATGCCCAGAATCTGGTCCGAGATGCCCTGCATGCCCAGCTCGGCCAGAAAGGCATTGTTGGCAAAAATCACGGTGTAGCCTTCAATCACGGCGGCCGGAGTAGCCAGCAGTGAAGATACATTGATGCCCCAGGCGCGGCGGTCAAAGCCCGGGGTGCTATTGCGCAGGTGCGGGCGGTGACGCAGCAGCGGGTATACCGCCAGCATCAGCAGCGCAGAGAAGGCGGTGGTGGCGATGATCATCATCCCCGCCAGGTGCATTTTGAAGGGCGCAGTACCCGCCCACCAGGTGTTGAAGACGAAGAGAAAGATGATACTGAGGATCAGGGTGCTGAATACGTATATGCTCATGCTTGTGTCCTGTGATCTTGTGGGGGTTGGGGAGCCCTTGTCCTGATATGCGCCGTTTGAAAACCATGTACCCGCTGCCCGGCATCAAGGCCTTGATGCGCCATACGCTTTATCTGCGGCTGGTGGTGCTGCTGTTTTGCGTGCTGCTGCTCATCATCATGATGCAGGTAGGCTCCCTTTTTCTGCTCGATTACATTCCCGGTAACCAGTCTGCCATGCGCCAGCTGTACGCGCAAAAATTCCATTGGCAGACCTTGCGGGCCGAGGTGACGCTGCGTCCGCAGGGCAGCCGCTTGCCCGCCCATGGGCTGAATCCGGATGCCGGCGTTATCGAGTTTTCGTGGTTCCGGCAGCAGCTGGGTTCGCGCCTGCCGCCGGCCATTTCGCAGCTGGAAACCGATACCGCCCAGCTCCTCGCCCGTTACCCGCAACCCGAGCATAGTGCGGGCTGGCTGCAGGCGGTGGACCAGGTGCTGGGTGATTACGACCGGGTAGCTGAGGAGCTGCAGCGCGATGTCGAGGTCAAGCAGTCCGTCATCGGGCTGTTGCAGCTGGTGAGCGGCTTGCTGCTGGTGTGCTGCCTGTTTGCGCTGGCCTTCAAGGCCAAGCACCTGCTGATAGACCGTATCGGCCATCTGACTCGGCTCTTGCCCGAGGAATTCCAGCTGGCGGATGACCAGCCTTACGCCGATGAATTCGCCCGGCTGGAGCAGACCATCTACCGGATAGCCGCACGGCTGGAAGGTTTCCGCGCCGAAAGCGAGTGGTTCAACCAGACCCGTAGTGAGCGCTTGCGGCGTGTGCTGCGTGCGCAGGGCTTTTTGCACCAGCTGGTGGGCATGATCAATACGCCCGACCTCAGCGAGGCGCTGTTGCGCAAGGTGCTCTACATGCTGGAGAGCGCGCTGGACGTGCAGAATGTCGCTTTGCTGTTTGCTGAAAAATCCGGCGGTGAGCCGGTGGAACGCACGCTGTTTTCGCAGCATGCGCCGCGCGCCATCCCCGCCGGTCTGCTTGCCGAGTTGAATACCAGCCAGGCAGCCAGTTACCAATTGCCCGCCGATGACGAGCTGGAGGGCGCGAGCGCTGTGGTGGCCGCCTTTACCAGCCCGTGGGAAACCCTGGGCATGCTGACGGTGGAAGCCGAGGCCACGCATGTGTTTGATGAAACCGATATCGAGCTGGTGGAAATGACGGCGCAGCTCTTGTCCATGGTGATGGGCACGCAGAACCGCGAGCAGGAAGGCCGCCGTGCTGCGCTGCTGGATGAACGCGCGGCCATCGCCCGTGAGTTGCATGATTCGCTGGCGCAATCGCTGTCGTTCATGAAAATCCAGATTTTCCGCCTGCAGAGCCATCCGCAGACCCAGCATGCTGATCTGCGCGGCATTGTGAACGAGCTGCGCCAGGGGCTGGACAATGCCTACCGCGAGTTGCGCGAGCTGTTGTCTACTTTCCGTGTGCATATGGATGTGCGCGGCCTGGGCTTTGCGATTCAATCGGCGATAGACGAATTCATGCAGCGCTCCAATCTTTCCATTGCGCTGGATAACCGGCTGGTGAATTGCCGGCTGACGGTGAACGAGGAATTCCATATCCTGCATGTGATCCGCGAGGCCTTGTCGAATATCGTGCGCCACTCGGGCGCCAGCACGGTGACGGTGGCGCTGGTGTACCAGAGCAATGGCTCGGTGATCGTGACCATTGATGATGACGGCATCGGTTACGCCAGCAAACCCGGCGAGCCCGGGCATTACGGACACAGCATCATGCAGGAGCGTGCCTACAGCCTGGGCGGCGAGCTGGCGGTATTGCGCCGCCGCACCGGTGGTACGCGAGTAAGATTGGTATTTACGCCGCAATTGGCACAATGACAGGAGAGCACGACCTTGAGCACCCCCAGCACGACTTCCCCCGAGCAGCCCGCAATGGATGGCCAGACCAGCGTATTCCTGATTGATGACCACGCCCTGTTTCGCAAGGGCGTGGGGCAGATGATCGCGGCGGACCCGGCTTTCCGGGTGGTGGGCGAAGCGGCTTCCGGCAGCGATGGCTTGCTGCTGGCGCCACCCCTGCAGCCGGATGTGGTGCTGATTGATCTGAACATGAAAGGGTTGAATGGCATCGAAACCCTGCGCCGTTTCAAGGCCGAGGGTCGATTGCAGGCACGCTTTGTCGTGCTGACGGTGTCGGATGCGGAAGATGACCTGCTGGAGGCGCTGCGTGCCGGGGCTGACGGCTATCTGCTGAAAGACATGGAGCCGGAAGACTTGTGCGCCAGCCTGAAAAAAGTGGTCTCCGGCATGACGGTGATACAGGACAGCCTGACCGAGGTACTGAAACAGGCGCTGCTGGAGCCGCGTACGCGCAAGGCGGATGAAGATGTGGCGCTGACCGACCGTGAACAGGAGATTCTGCAATGCCTGGCGGACGGCCTCAATAACAAGACCATTGCGCGCAAGCTGGGCATTTCCGATACCACGGTCAAAGTGCATATCAAGCATCTGCTAAGCAAGCTCAAGCTTACCAGTCGGCTGGAGGCCGCGGTATGGGCGCATCGTAAAAAGTAAGTGCCTGCTCTGTCGCTGATCCTTGGCCGACTAGCGGCGGCTGACAAATAGCCGCGCACTGATCAGGCAGATCAGACTGCCCAGGCCGATGATGATAATCGCCAGCACATCGGCCCCGGCATATCCCCAGAAACTGTTCATGCGCAATATTCCTCCATCACACCGCCTTCTCTGGAAAGCAGGCCGGTATCTTCCATACGGGTTAATCCAAACGGCGTCAGCTGGTAGTAAAACGACAAGACTTCGCGCGGCAACACATCGTTGTCGTTTTCAGTGATGAGCTGCGGCGCATTGCGCGCCACCAGCCCGGCTGCCGATAGTTCATCCAGCGCAACATGCAGGCTGTTGACCGCATAACGCCCTTGCAGGCTGTAGGCTTGCAGGGTGAGGTCGATCAGCGCCTGGTCGCGCATGCCGCCGAGCTGGTATAGCCGTGTCAGCAGAAATCCCTTGATATGCAGTTTCATGCGTGTTCTCCCGCTGGGTTGTCGCGCAATTGCGCTACGTTTTCGGCGGATTCGCCAAACATGACAAAGCTGCCTGCCACGGTGAGGATAAGGCCGACCAGGAAATACCAGGGCGGCATCTGCAGGGTAAAGGCGGCGATGAACAGCAGCGCAAACACCGCATACAGATTACCGATGGCCTCGCCACGGCCGACACCGATCAGGCTGAAGCTCTTGTAAAACGCCGTGTAGCAATAGGCATGGCAGGCGGACGCCAACACGATCCACACCATGGCCTTGGGGTTTTGCACGGTAGTGAGCAGTAGCTCACCAATCGGCAGGCTGGTGAAAAGCGCCAGCGCCGGCAGAATCAATATGCCCCAGAACAGAATCTCGAAACTGAAGCGGCAATGGATGCCGACATCGGGGTCGGTCACGTCCATCGCCCGTGCGGCAACGGCGCCTTCCATGCCCCATCCCAGTGCAGACATGATGCCGCCGAGATAGCCCAGCCAGGCGTTGTCGCCGCCTACTTCGCCAAACAGCCCCGGCCCATAAATAACCAGGCCGCCGCCCATGATGATGACCATGCCGAGGGCGGCGCGGGTGGAGATTTTTTCGCGGTACCAAAGCCGCGCAACCACAGCGCCGATCACCGGGTAAAACAGCGAGGTGACAGCGGCGAACACCGGCCCCACATAGCCCATCGCCATATACGAGCCGAAAATCGCCATAGGCCCGCCGCAGAGCGACGCCAGCGCATACCATTTGGAAATACGGCGAAAGCGCACCATGGTGCGTGCGTAGTCGCCCACCTTGCCCAGTACGCCATTCCATAGCAACAGAAACACGAATACCGCCAGCGCATGCACCCAGGTCATCACCGCCGTGGCGGCCAGCTTGAGCGATTGCTGATCCTGCGGAATATCGACATAGGGGGCTTCATACCACAGCGCAGTGCCTGGCACGTACCAGGCGCCCCAGAGAATGGCCGTCCACAAGGCCCACATGAACCCCCAGCGCTGGTTGCGGGCGTAATGGCGCTGTAGTGTGGATTGCAGCCGAGCGGCATAAGGCGGAGCTTGCATGAGGCGGATTCCTATAAAACATGGCGTTGCAGGCAATGATAATCGGCCACCATCGCGGTTTTCCATACTCCTGAGGGAGTAGCACCGGGCGCTGGTCACTGAAGAAATCTCACCATGCCCCAAGTTGGACCGGAACCTGCTTGGCAGAGCGCACGCCGCACCATTTTCTTGCTACCTCTTAGGTAGTAATCCGTAGTGAGAATTGTGAGGTGGGGGAGGCGGGTATTCAATGATGCCCAATGCAGGCCATGTCAGCACCGCATGTGCTGCCCGTGGGCCTGCTGACCGCATGACTTTTCGATAAGGGGAATCAAATTGAACAGTAATCCGCCCGTAGATGCGATTGGCGCCGATTTATCCGGCGATGTCGTCGCCCAGAACGCAACCCTGCACCGCAAGATCGGTTGGCAGGGCGCGTTCTGGGTGGCCAGCGGTGTGCCTGCATTGGTGCTTTTTTCCATAGGCGCTATTGCCGCCACCGTTGGCAAACCCTCCTGGATGGTATGGATGATCTCCATTGCCTTCGGTTTTATCCAGGCCTTTACCTATGCTGAAATCGCGGGTCTGTTCCCGCACAAATCCGGCGGCGCTTCGGTGTATGGCGCCGTGGCCTGGGTACGCTACAGCAAATTCATCGCGCCGGTCTCGGTGTGGTGTAACTGGTTTGCCTGGTCGCCGGTGCTGGCGATAGGCTCCGGTCTTGCCGCCGGTTATATTCTCAGCGCTCTGTTTGCGCCAGATGCCGTCATCAACACCTGGCAGATCACCTTGCTGGACTTGAGCTTCATCAAGACCGACCTGGCCCTGCGCATCAACGCCACCTTTATCCTGGGCGCTGCGGTGCTGATGTCCGTGTTTGCCGTGCAGCACGGCGGCATTCTGCGTTCGGCTCGCGTCACCATGATACTGGGCATCACCGCGCTGATTCCGCTGATGCTGATCGGCCTGATCCCTATCCTCACTGGCGATGTGCCACAGGTGAATTTCTTCCCGATGGCGCCACTGAGCTACGATACCGCAGGCAATGTGGTGGATGGCGTATGGGGCATCGAAGGCTGGAAATTGATGGCCGGTGGTCTCTTTATTGCTGCCTGGTCTACCTACGGTTTTGAAACCTCGGTCTGCTACACCCGTGAATTCAAAAACCCCAAGACGGATACTTTCAAGGCCATTTTCTACTCAGGTCTGCTGTGTATCGCAGTCTTTACTCTGGTGCCAATTGCCTTCCAAGCCCATCTTGGTCTCGGTCAGCTAGTGACTCCCGCAGTGGTCGATGCTGCAGGCACCACGGTGACGCCAGCCGTTTATAGCGGCATGCTGGCACCTGAAATCTACAGCGGCATGGGTGTAGCGAGTGCATTGTCCGATATGGCCGGTGGCGGCAAGCTGATCGGCAATGTCATGGTCATCATGCTGGTATTGGCCTTGCTGCTCTCCATCATGACTTCCATGGCTGGTTCTTCACGCACGCTGTACCAGGCTTCAGTCGATGGCTGGTTGCCCAAGTACCTATCCAAGGTTAATGAGCACGGCGCACCTACGCCTGCCATGTGGACCGATCTCTGTTTCAACCTGCTGTTGCTGTTGCTGTCCGATTACGTGTTCGTGCTGGCCGCCTCCAATGTCGGCTACATCATCTTCAACTTCCTCAACCTCAACTCCGGCTGGATACACCGCCTGGACCGCCCCAACTGGCTGCGTCCTTACAAGGCGCCCACCATCCTGCTGGCTGCCGGTGGCGTGCTCAGCTTTGTTAACCTAGCGCTGATGGGCTTTGGCGCCGACATCTGGGGCGAAGGCACCCTGATGACCGGCCTCATCTTCGGTGCGCTCATCATCCCGGTGTTCATCTACCGTCACTATGTGCAGGACAAGGGCCAGTTCCCCAAGGCCATGCTGGAAGACATGCACATTGCCGATGAATCTGGCGTCTCCAGCCGCGCGGGCATCCTGCCTTATGTCGCGCTGGTGGCCGGCGTCATCGTGGTTTACGTGTTCCATCATCTCGGCTAGAAATCCGCGCTAGCCGGGCATGGAGACGGGTCGCCGTAAGGCG
>DATMSO010000023.1:0-6909 GCA_035565335.1 Methylovorus sp. | reverse complement strand
AGGATTAGGATTGACGTCCGGGCCCACGGTGTCGTTATCCACCACATTGCCGGTCACCTGGTTTGGAGTGGCATCTTCGGTAATGCTGTTGGTGTCGTTAACGGCAACAGGCGCGCTATCGGTAATGACGATATTCAAAGGCGAAGTGGCCGAGATGCCATTGGCATCAGTCAGCGTCACACCAATGCTATCGGTCACGCTGGAGTTGCTGCTCTGGATGTTCGGATCGTAGGTGTAGCTCACTACACCAGTCGTGGCATCGTAACCGGTCAGCACCAGCGTGCCACGTGGGGTGGCGATGGTGATCGGGTCGGTCGCCAGGTTATTCAGCTGCTGCAAGGTCACCACATGATCGGTGGTACCGCTGATGGTGATGCTGCTGATGCCAGCTTCGGCTTCCACCAGGAAGCTGCCAGGCGTAGCGTCAGCGGTTTCAGGCAAAGTGGTGCCTTCGACGATCAGGCCGGGCGGGCTGTCGGTATGGCCATTGATAGTGATGGTCAGGTTGGCTGATGCCTCTGTGCCGTCGGCATCCTTGATGGTGTAGCTGAAGACATCCTGCAAGGTCTGGTTGTCATTCAGTGCATTCACCGCCGGATTGGCGTTGTTCAGTGTGTAGGTATAGGTGCCGTTGGCATTCAATACCAGCGTGCCGTACTGGCCGACAAAGGTACCGGTAGTGGTAACAGGATCAGCCTTAACATCCGCGCCTATGTCGTCATTATTGAGGACATTACCGGTCACCTTGCTGGATTCACCATCTTCGTAGATGGCGTTGGTGTCATTCACTGCCGTCGGGCCGGTGTCGGTGATGTTCACATCCAGCGTGGCGGTGGCAGTCTGGCCATTGGTATCGGTAACGGTAATCGGCAGGCTGTCGGTGACCGTGCTGGGGTTGGTTTGTACGTTAGGATCGTAGGTGTAGCTCACCACGCCCGTGGTCGCGTTGTAACCCACCACAGTCAGCGTTCCCTTTTCTGTGGAGATGACAACCGGGGTGGTACCGGCGTTGGTCAACTGCGTCAGGGTAACAACGGTCGTGCCGACCGTAATGCTGGCAACGCCAGCAGGGGCGGTCACCGTGAAATCACCAGGCGTGGCACCGGCCGTTTCCGGCAGCGTCATTTCACCGGGTTCAACCCCGTTGTAATCGGTCAGCTCGATCGAAGGCGGACCTGCCGGTGTAGCAGTACCGGGCAGTGGATCGGAGTAGATAAAGGCTTCACGCACGAAATCGATCACCGGAGGCGTGCCTACAGGGTATTCATAACTGAGCGGGGTCACGCCTTCAACAATACGCAGCAGGTTAACGAAGGTGGAACCGTGCTCATTACCTGCAGCGCCAATCAGACCGGCAGCGGTTTCTTCCAGCACTTCGTTAATGTCGCGGCCTTGCTCAATAGCCTGGATCACGGCTTGTACGGTGGCTTCGCTCACGGCACTTTCAGTGCCTTCAGGCGCGATGAATTCAGCCAGCTCGGGCGTAAACTTCACAGTCTGGTCAGCGGAGATTTCAATTTTCTGGCCTGTGGTCAGCTGGATATCCACCACCACGCCTTGTGCCGTCGTGACGACTTCACCTGGCTGTATGCTATCGCCCACCTTGAGCATGCGGCGCTCGCCACGTTCATTGATCGCAAATGCATTGCTGCCGCCATTAATTGCTACTACGGTACCGATCGCTGCCATGGTGTACCTGACCTTTCTGCAAAATTACTGATGGAGCGATTAAACTCCATCCCCGTATCAAAAAATATTGTACCAAGGTACTAGACCTCGAATTTTCGTCAGCCCTGTCTATCGTTCAACATCAGCGCGAGCTGCAAACGGTCGCGTATCGCCAGCCGCTCGAAAATCGCCGTGAGGTGGGCCTTGACCGTGCGCTCGGTGATATCCAGCTCGCGCGCGATGAGCTTGTTGCTCAGGCCTTCCGCGGCCTTGAGTGCCACCTCGCGTTCGCGCGGCGTGAGCTGGTCCAGCGTGGCGTTGATTTTGGTCTGGCTGGAGCCAGCCAAAGTGCGCCCTACCGTGATCAGGCGCTGCAGCACTTCAGGGCCCAGCCATACCCCGCCCAGTTGCACTACCCTGCGCACCTCACGCAGCACGTCTGCCGAGCTGTAGGCATGGCAATAGCCGGCAGCCCCTTGCTGAAAAGCGGCCACGGCTTCGTTGGTATCCGGGGCATTGGCCAGCACCAGCACGCGTGCCTGGCCAAAGCGGCCCAGCAAGCCGGTCACATCGGTCAGCATGCTGGCCGTGCTGTCGGCATTCACATGCAGCCAGATCAGGGCCTGCCCGATCTCGGCATTCAGTGCGGCACTTTCCCTGAATACCGCCCCTTCGGGACAAGCCTGCTGCCAATCCGCCAGCAAGCGGCCCCCTGCAGAAATGAAGATATCGCGCATGATGTTGTTATCGTTCCGTAAATGCGTATGAGCGCGCCTTGAGCACGGGCTTCAAGAGGTAGGAAAGCACGGTTTTGCGACCGGTCATGATATCCACCTGCGCCACCATGCCGGGAATGATAGGCAGGCCTTTGCCCAGGTTGGAGCGTATGGTTTTGACGCGGACGATATAAAAGGCATTGCCTTTGTCATCCACCACCGAGTCGGCGGAAATGCTTTCCACCTTGGCATCCAGCGTGCCGTAGATGGTGTAGTCATAGGCGGTCAGCTTGACCGTGGCCGGCTGCCCGAAGCTGATGAAGGCAATGTCACGCGGCTGAATCTTGGTTTCCAGAATCAGGGCATCGTCGGTCGGCACGATCTCCATGACTTCTTTGCCAGGCTGTATCACGCCGCCCACGGTATTGATAAACAGGCGGCTGACGGTCCCCTTCACCGGCGACTTCAGCGTGGATTGCACCACCTTGTCATTCAAGGCGACGCTGGTTTCCACCAGGCTATTGAGCTTGGCCGTGGTATCTGAAAGCTCGGTGCGCACCTTGCTACGGAATGATTGCTGCGCTTCACTCACTTTGCGCGAGGCTTCAGAAATCGCGGCTTGTACGCGGCCGATCTGCGCACGGGCCTGATCACGATCGCCACGCAACCGGGCGGTGTCGCGCTCCAGACGCAAGAGATCCACTTCAGAAACCGCGCCTGTGCCCAGCAAAGGCTTCGTCACGGCAAGCTCGCGGCTGCTCAGTTCCAGGCCGCGCTCGGCCTGTTCCAGCTTGGCCTGGATTTCCATCAACTCGCGCTGGCGCTGCGTCAGCTGCTCGCGGGCAATAGCAACTTGCGAAGCGACTTCGTCTTTGCTGGCGAAATACAGGGCCTGCTCTTGCGAGTAGACAGAAGGATTTTCCTTCATCACCTCAGGCGGCGGCGTAAAGGCCGTATCATCGGCCAGCGCCCGCAGGCGCGCCTGCTTGGCCACCAGAGACAGATATTGCGACCGGTTTTCACGCAGGGATGAAATCGCGCGTGTTTCATCGATACGCACCAGCGGCGTACCGACATTCACCGACTGGCCTTCATGCACCAGCAGCGAGGTCACAATGCCGCCGTCCAGCGACTGGATCACCTGCACCTGCTTGGAAGGAATTACCCGGCCTTCGCCGCGTGTCACTTCATCCACCTTGGTCAGCGCCGCCCAGATCAGCAGCAGCACGACCACGCCCGCCACCCAGTACAGGACTTTTTTGGCGCGCAAGGTTTGCTGCTCCAGCATGGCGAGTTCGGCTTCTTCCTGCCAGGAAGCATCTTCTTCGGCCTTGGCCGGTGTCCACTTGTCCAGCATCCAGCGCACTGGCTTGCTCAGCAGGCCCACGCGATTGAAAACCCCATGAATGGCACCTAGTGCCTTGAATAAAAGCTGGCTCATGCGGCTTTCCCCACTTTACCGGTACGCAAGGCATCAATGACGAGGTCTTTCTGACCATCGGCCATGATCTTGCCACCATCAATCACAAGAATTCTGTCCACCATGTCGAATAAGGAAGAACGATGGGTAATCACCAGCAGCGTGCGGCCGCTGGAAGCCTCGGAAAGCCGTTTTTTCACGGCCTCCTCGCCGGAGTGGTCCATGGCACTGGTGGGTTCATCCAGCAGATAGATCACCGGATTATTGATCACCGCGCGGGCGATGCCCACGCCCTGCCGCTGGCCGCCGGACAGCGTATCGCCCCGTTCGCCCACTGGCATGTCAAAGCCTTGCGGATGTGTGTTGATGAATTCGTCTATGCCGCCCACATGCGCCGCATGCAGTACCTGCTCGCCAGTCGCATGCTGGGCGGCGATGGCAATGTTATCCCGCATGGAGCCAAAAAACAGATGGGTATCCTGCTGCACATAGCCGATGGCGCGACGCAGCTCGGCAGGATCAATCTGCCGCGAATCAATACCATCGATCAGGATGGCGCCCGAAGTAGGCTGATACAGCCCCAGGATGAGCTTCTGGATGGTGGTTTTGCCGGAACCCATGCGGCCCAGGATAGCCACATGCTCGCCTGCCTTGATCTTGAACGAGACATTGCGCAAGGCATTAGCATCGGAGCCCGGATAGTTGAAGCTGACATCGCGAAACTCGATATCGCCCTGGAAGCTGGGGCGTGACAAAAAGCGGAAATCCACCGGACGCTCCACAGGCTTGCTCATGACATCTTCCAGCGAGGTCAGCGAAGTCGCGGCGTTGTGGTATTGCGTCATCATGCCCGCTGCTTGAGAGATCGGCGCCAGTGCGCGCGAGGCCAGCATGGTGCAGGCGATCATGCCGCCCATGGTCAGGTCGCCATTGATCACCAGGTAGACACCCAGCAATACCAGCCCGACCGTGACCAGCTGCTGCAAGCCCATGGCACCGTTATTGATGGAAGCAGACAGCAGCTTGAGCTTGCTGCCGACCTCGGTCAGGTAGGTCGCGGTCTTTTCCCAGCGCCGCTGCATCTGGCCTTCAATGCCCAGGGCCTTCACCGTCTCCAGACCGACCAGGCTTTCAATCAGCGTGGCATTGCGGATGGAGCTGGCGCGGAACATGGTTTCGGAAAGCTCCTGCATCTTGGTCTGCGCACTGAAGGAATACACCAGCAGAATGACCGCCCCTACCAGCACGGGAATCACCATGGGCCATGAAATCCAGGCCATGACGCCAATGAAGATGAGGGCAAAGGGAATGTCGATCAGGGTGGTAATCGTGGCCGAGGTAATAAAGTCGCGTACGGTTTCAAAGGCACGCAGATTAGCGGCGAATGAGCCGACGGAGGTGGGCCGTTGCTCCATGCGCACGCCGAGCACCTGCTCCATGATGCGCGCAGACAGTTTGATATCAACGCGGTGGCTGGCCCAATCCAGAAAGTAGCCGCGGATGGTACGCAGGGAAAAGTCGGCCAGAACGATGAGGCCGATACCGGCGGCCAGCACCCACAAGGTTTCCACCGAGCGGTTGGGCACAATGCGGTCATACACATTCATGGTGAAAATAGGCATGGCCAGCGCGAACAGATTGATCAGCAAAGCGGCCAGCATGATGTCGCGATAGACCTTGCTGTTTTCTGCCAGCGTGCCCCAGAACCAGTGGCGCATGCGCACATTGCCCACCGTGGGGGCGCGCTGGTCAAAGGTGAACTTGGGCTTGGCAACAATGGCGTAGCCACTGTAACGCGACAGCAGCTCTTCTTCCGAGATGCTGACTTCGGCATCGCCCAGCTCGGGGAAAATCATGCGCAAGTGCTGGCGGGCTTCATCCCAGCCAACCAGCACGCAGGCTTCGTCGTCGCCCAGCAGCAGAATGGCAGGCAGAAACTCTCGGCGTATCTCAGCCAGCGGTTTCTTGATGACGGTTGCCACCAGGTTGGCCCGCGCCGCCGTGCGACGCACCAGCGCAGGCGTCATTTTGCCATCGCGTAATGGCAGGCCCGCACTCAGGGCATCGCGCGTAATGGCAACCCCATGAAAACGACACACAATCAGCAGGGCCTCGAGCAGGCTATCCTTGACCTGCGCTTGCGCCCCTAGAAATTCCTCATCACGATTCATAGTCACACTGTCTTTGCAATAACCCGACAACTGCCGTTGCGGGACATACCTGGTGGATCATGCCAACACGAGGTCAATACCAGCTTGCTTCAAGCGTATGGCATCGCCCTGGTGCGCGGCTGCGTGCCGCACATGAAAAAAGCCCGATCACGATCGGGCCTGTATATCTTATTGGGGTGACGCGGAGAGGCAGCTTTTCATGAAGGCCTTGCGCGCATCGCCAGTCAGTGACTTGGCACTGGCATCTGCATTGCAGGTTTTCATCTTATCTTGCTGCGTGGGGGGTGTGGCCTTGGCGCTCAGGCAGCTCTTCATGAAAGCCTTGCGCTCGTCACCTGCCAGCGATTTGGCGCTGGCGTCGGCATTGCAGGTTTTCATCTTGAGCTGCTGGGCTGACATGGGATCAGCACTAAGGCAGTTTTTCATGAAGGCTTTACGGGCATCACCGGCCAGGGACTGGCTGCTTGCCTCGTCGTTACAGGATTTCATTTTCTCTTGCTGGGTACCGGCGTAAACCGTCGTCATACCCATGAAGATCAAGGCCATGGCGGCCAGTGTGTTTTTCATGCTTCCCCCGTTATTGTGTACGGCGCATGACTGCTGCTGTTTATCACAACACCCCATGCAGTAGTGCCGTAGTGCTTTAGTCGCCACTACCGGCATGCGCCTGTGCTTGAATATTAACCGAAGCACGCATCAATACACAATCGGCATCATGGAGAAACAGGGAATATGGGAATCGGCGGCCTGAATGCAAAAAAGGGAAAGCACGCTGTGCTTTCCCTTTTTGATTTGGAGCGGGAAACGAGTCTCGAACTCGCGACCTCAACCTTGGCAAGGTTGCGCTCTACCAACTGAGCTATTCCCGCATGTACTGGAGGCGCGAGCCGGAGTCGAACCGGCCTAAACGGCTTTGCAGGCCGCGGCATAACCG